>JANWZD010000002.1:0-16049 GCA_025054935.1 Dehalococcoidia bacterium
AACCGGTGCTGCCGCGGAGCACGGTCAGAGTGTAGTTGCTGTGGGTGGCGCTGCTGCCGGCGCTCGCGATGATGATGGTGTAGGCGGTCGCGACGACGGCGCCGATGGTGCGAACCCCCGCGATGCCAGCAGAGGCGACGAGGTCGGAACCAACATTCGTCGTGGTTTGGGCAAGGTTGCCGTTCAGCAGGTAGGTATCGCCGAACTGGGTGGTCTGGGCGATGCGGGTGATCTCCTGCTGCAGGTTCTGGAACTCGGCCGTGATCTTGCTGCGCTCGTCGCTGGAGAGGGAGCCGTTGGCGGCCTGAACGGCGAGTTCGCGCATCCGCTGGAGGATGCTCTGGGTCTCGTCGAGTGCGCCCTCGGCGGTCTGGATCATGGAGATGCCGTCTTGGGCGTTGCGGATGGCTTGGCCGAGGCCGCGCACTTGGGCCTGCAGTTTCTGGCCGATGGCGAGGCCGGCGGCGTCATCGCCGGCGCGGTTGACGCGCTTGCCGGAGGAGAGACGCTCGAGCGCTTTCGAGAGGGCGTACCCTGATACTTGGAGGTTGCGTTGGGCGTTGATGGAGTTGACGTTGGTGTTGATGCGCATCTCCTCTTCCTTTCCTCCGCTTTGGCGCCTCGCCTCCGCCGAACAGGAGGTACGGCGCTGCTCTGGCCTTGGGTGTTGTTGGCTTCCGCGGGAGCGAGCGCGTCCGCGCCGTGGCTCCCTCTAGGCCGCCTCTTCGTGCTCTTCCCTTGAACCTCCGAGAGCGCTCCATTTCAGCAGCAGGGAGCGGCGATCCTGCTCCAGCAGCGCTTCTGCCGGTTCGGTCACATCGGTGTCGACGGCGATTGCCGTTGGAACGTAGAGGACTCGTCGGCCGCTCGCCTTCATGAGGAGGCCGTAGTCTGCGAACGCTGCCCGGCTGGTGTGGTAGCGCTCGTCGAGCCCCTCCGCGGCAACTAGGAGGTCCAGCCGCAGGAGGCATCCGTCTTCCGGCGCGAAGTGGACGAGCAGCGGGAGGTCGATTCGCGGGGGTCGCGGAACGTTCAGGACAGCGCGGCCGTCAGGGCGGATCCACCCGCCGGCGGAGAGCGGCGCGCCGTCGTGGCGGAGCACTCGAGACGCAACAACTGCCGCCTCGGCGTTCGCCTCCGCCGCTGCGACAAGCTCAGCGAGCCAGCCCGGCAGCGGGAAAAGATCCGGCGGAAGGACGGCGAGATACTTTCCGCGGGCGATCGTCGCCGCTTGGTTGACCGCGTGAACGAGCGTGACCGGGGCCTCGTTCTGGATAAAAGTCACTTCGCCCGGCAGGTCGGCAAGCTGGTCGGCGAGCGACCGGTCGCCCGCAAGGTCGACGAAGATCACCTCGAAGGGGATCTCGCCTGCTGCCTGCTGGAGGCCGTGGAACGCGAGGCGCAGCCGCTCTGCGCTTCCTGCAGCTGGGATCACGATCGACACGGTCGCGGCTTCCGATTCTGCAGGATCCGGTTCAACCGGCAGCCATTTGTCTTGCGCAGGGTCGTACACCGCGGTGCGTCGAGCAGGGTCGCCGGTGACCCGGGTGTAGGGAGGAACATCGGCGCGCACGACGGCGCCCGCCTCGACCACGGCGCCCATGCCCACGCGCACTTTCGGACCGATTGTCGCGCCGTTGCCGATGACCGCCCGCTCTTCGATCACAACATAGCCGGGGGCAATCGCCGCTTCGTCCGGTGTCGGGTCGAAATCGCGGATGACCACGTCGTCGCCGACCCGCACCCCGCAGCCGATGACAACGTGGTTGGCGGCGACGATCGTGACATTGCGGCCGACCGTTGTGTCATCGCCGATCGCGACGAGCGAGTCGTGCTCGTTTTGCTCGCCGGTGATGACATCGATCGTGATCCCGTCGCCGATCGCGACCCGGTCGCCGATCAGGATGCGGCCAGGATTGCGGACGAAGCGCGCCTCCCCGACGGTCGAGTCGGTGCCGAGGCGTCCCCACTCCGTCGCCGGGGCGGGCGTTTCCGCCGGCGCCGGCTCAGCCCCGACCCCCATCACCGCTGCGCCGTGCTTGAGCGCCCCGATCACCGCCTCAAGGTCGGGGGGCGCCTCATCGACCGAGATGCCGGCGGCTCGCTGCAGCTCCCACACTTTCGCTGTCGTGAGGAAAGCGTAGGCTGCCATGGCGGCGCTGAACAGGAAGCCGGGCATCCCGTCTTGATGTCCCGCGGCGACGTGATAGCGCGAGACAAATTCCGCCGCAGCTGCCGCGATCATGTTCGACCAGTTGACCGCGCCGCCGAGATCGACGGTTTGGCGCGCTTCGATCGTCGTCAGGCGATTGATCTCCGCAAAGAGGTTCTCAACAGTTGGATAGAGCACGCTCCGGATGGCGATATCGTGCGTCTCGCTGCTCAGCACTGCGCCGACCCCGAAGAGCGTGGGGGAACGGTTCAGCCGCGCGCTCTGGCGAACCGTGGTCGGCCGAAAGAACCGCCACTCGGTCATCTGCGGGTCGATCCCCGTGTGCTGGAAGCGATGACCGAGCACAGTCGTTTGGATCGGCACCTTGAACCCGTTGACGGGCGGGTCCTGGGCGGCGGCTTGGCGGAGGACGCTCGCCAGCGCCTCGGGGCAGCGCTCCCAGGGGTTCAAATGGAAGATCCACTCGCCGGTCGCCTGCGCGAAGGCAAACTCCTTGGCGGGCTCTTCATGGTCGTACGGGTGGTAAGGGATGACCCGGTCGGCATAGCGCGCGGCAAGGTCGGCGGTGCCGTCGCTTGAGGCGAGGTCGACGACAATAACCTCGTCACACCAGCGAACACTTTCGAGACAGGCTTCGATCGTTTTGGCGGCATTGCGCGCCACGATCACTGCTGAGATTCGTGGCGCGGCAGACCGCTCGTCTCCGTTCATCCCTTTCCCTCGTCTCGGGGGCGCTCCGTCGCCCGCCGGCCGCACCTGCGGCGTCCCTGGTGGGGCAAGTCTTTTTCGCTGGCCGGTGCGCGGAACATAGGGGGTTCCCCGAAAGGGAATAGGGCGTTCTCCCCATTCGCTTTCTCTGGCGGGCTGCCTATCGTTCCATGCCGTCGTTCTGCCTCTATCGGAGCGGGAGCGACGAGTCGAAATCATCAGTAGCCTGGGAGTGGGGAGCGACGCGTGGTCACCTCGAAGCAGCGCGCCGACATTGTCATCTTCACCGAGCATGTGGCGCGAGAGTTGGATGTCGCGACGGCGCTCAAGTATCTCATCGAGCGCAGGTTTGGCCTGACGGTCTTTGTCCGATCGATCGTCCACGGCCTCACGGAGACGCTCCATGACATCGCAATGCCGAAGGTCGTCGCGATCCCCTATGCCTATTCGGCTTTCAATGACTCAATCGGGCAGACGCTCGCAGCTTGGCCGCAGTCGATCTACATCAACCTGCACTACGAGCAGTTCTTTGACAAAACGAGCGCCTACGTCTGCGGGCCGATGGATGAGTTCGCGCGTCACCGCGTGATGCATCTCGCGTGGGGCGAGTTCTTCGTCGAATTTCTGCTAGCGCATGGCACCCAGCCCGACGGGATCATTCTGAATGGGAACCCGGCGCTTGCGCTGTACCGAGAGCCGTACTGCCGCTTCTATGAGTCGCGGGAGGAGCTTGCGGAGCGGTTCGGGCTCGATCCCGCGAAGCGCTGGATCTTCATGCCCGAGAGCTTCAGCATGGCGTTCGTCGAAAACCCGGTCATCGAGTCGATGGTCTACGCCGGCGCCAATGACATCGAAGTGCGGGTCTCGCGCAAGCAGGCAGCTGTCGCGCTCCGCGAAGTCGCGCACTGGCTGAAGTTTGCGGCCGAAAAGGCGGACGTCGAGATCATCGTCCGGCCGCATCCGGTAGTGCCGCTTGCCCAATTTACCAACGCCTTTATCGCTGCCGCAGGGCCAGTACCGCCTCAGCTCCATTTCATCAAAGACGGCACGGTGCGGGAGTGGATCCTCGCCTGCGATGCCAATTGCGCCTCCTTCAGCACCACGATGATCGACAGCGCTGTCGCGGGAAAGCCGACCTATCTTCTGCGGCCGCTGCCGTTCTCTGAAGCGACGGTCTATCCCTGGCATCAGCTCGTGCCGAAGGTGCGGACCCTCGCCGAATTCATGCAGGTCGTGCTCGGCCGCGTGGACAACGATGACTGGCGGTGGCTCCAGAAGTGGGCGGTCGACACGATGCTCAGTCAGGGAGACGTCATCCTCAATCTGGCCAATGTCTTGGCAGCGGCGTACTACGACGATCCGCGGATCCCGCGCCGCGTGCGTGAGGGAGGCGACCCGTTCACCGAGCGCGAGATCGATGAGCGCGCGAAAAGCCGGCTGAACCCGCTCTGGGCGACAAGGAAGCACGAGATGGATCGCTATACCGATGCCGATGTCGCGGCGCGCGTTGCGCGGTGGGAACGGGTGCTTGCTGCCTGAGGAGCGGATGACGCCATGATGCGAGTGAAGGACGCAGAGCACGAGCGCTGGCGAGGGCGAGCGGGGGCTGGCTTGATTGCACAGGAGAGATATGCCACCATTTTTGCAGCAGGCGGTTTTTCGATAGTTGCCGCTGGCTGCGCCGGCCTGCCAAGCGCCTGCGCTGCCTCGCGCTGCGCCCCAGTGAGTGTGGCGCAACCGAGCGAGGCCCGGGCGGGCGGCCGTCTCGCGGCTGGCAGCGCCTGCTCCCGCACTGGCGTCAGCCTGCGGTGCAGTTTTCTCCGGCGAGGCGTGGGATGACCACCCTCGCCTTGATTCAAGCGCGGCTCTCGTCGTCGCGTCTGCCCGGCAAAGTGCTCGCCGACATCGGCGGCCGGCCGATGATCCTGCACGTCGTCGAGCGCGTTCGTGCTGCTGCCACCGTCGACCGCGTTGTCGTCGTTACGAGCGACCGTGCCGACGATGACCCGCTCGCTGCTCTCCTTGCCCGTTGCGCTCTTCCCTATTTCCGCGGCTCGCTTGAGGACGTGCTCGACCGCTACTATCGCGCAGCCTGCCACTACGGCGGCGAGACGATCGTCCGCATCACTGGCGATTGTCCGCTCATTGATCCTGCCGTTATCGACACGGTCGTTCGTGCTCACCATGCGAGCGGAGCGGACTACACCACCAACACCCTGCGCTACACCTACCCTGATGGACTGGACGTCGAAGTGTTTTCGTTCGCGGCGCTCGAGCGCGCGCATCGCGAGGCGCGCAAGCCGTCCGAGCGGGAACACGTGACGCCCTATCTCCGCAATCCGGAGCGGTTTCGGGTCAAGAATGTTGAGCACGCGGTCGACCTCTCGCCGCGCCAGCTGCGCTGGTGTGTCGATAGCGCGGACGACCTCACCTTTGTCCGCGCCGTCTACGCGCGCCTCGGCGGCCGCCCCCTCTTCGGCTTGAACGAGGTGCTCGCGTTGCTCGAGCGCGAGCCGCACCTGCTTTCGCTGCAGGCGACCACGGTGTCGAACGAAGGCTACTACCGATCCCTCTACCGCGAGGCTGAGCTGAGCGCGGGCCGTTTCCCGTTACCTAGGCGGCTTGTCCGCGCCGAGGGCCCCTATGTTATCGACGAGCAGGGCGTTGCCTACCTCGACTACAACCAGAGCCTCGGTCCCGCCGCGATCGACTTTGCGCGCGCGGAGGAGCTGAAATGGCTTGGCCGGCGCTTGAACGACGGCCTGCGCGCGCTGGCGTTCGAAGCAGGGTTTGGCGATCGCCTCACTGTCTCCGGTCATCCGCTCGCGGCCGTCCTGCACTTTCGCGCTGAGGACGGTGCGGAAGACCTTCTCTTCGCTGCGCAGTTCTCTCAAGCAGCGGCGCGGCACGGGGTGATCGTCCGCGGGCGGCACTTCCTGACAAAGTGGCACGACTATCAAGCGATTGAAGCGACGCTTGCTGCCTATGCCGGAGTGCTCAAATGGCTTGCGGCGCGGCACCGTGCGAGCGGGCGCGGCCGGCGCCGCGAAGGCGCTGGCGTTCGGAGGGCGCAATGACTGCGTTGGGGGTGCTGCTGGCGCGGCTGCTGGGGAGGCTGAACGCGCCAGTTCTCGTTTCTATTCCAATCCGAACGGTACCGAAGGAGGCCCGACGATGACAACGATGCTGCGTCGCTGCGCTCGCTGCCTGATCCCGGAAACGCACGAAACCATCGTCTTCGACGAAGAAGGCGTCTGCAATGTCTGCCGAGCGCATGAGAAGAAGCGAGAGAAGATCGACTGGGCGGCACGTCGGGCGCAATTCGAGGAGCTGATCGAGCGGGTCCGCGGCAAGTATCTCTACGACTGTATCGTGCCCTTCAGCGGCGGGAAGGACAGCACGTTCACGCTCTACTTTCTCGTGCGGGAATACAACCTCAAGCCGCTTGTCGTTCAATTTGACCACGGCTTCTTGCGCCCGAAGCTCGTCGAGCAGAACATCCGCACCATGAAGACGCTCGGCGTCGATTTCCTCTCCTTCCGGCCGAACTGGAAAGTTGTTCAGAAGCTGATGCTCGAAAGCCTGAAACGCAAGGGCGACTTCTGCTGGCATTGTCACACGGGCATCTTCTCGTTCCCGATGCAGATCGCAGTCCGATTTCAGGTGCCGCTGCTGATTTGGGGAGAGCCGAGCGCCGAATATACAGCCTACTTCGACTACGATGACATCGAAGAGGTGGATGAGAAGCGGTTCAACCGCTTCGTCAACCTTGGGATCACCGCTGACGATATGGTCGGCATGATCGAAGGGGTTGAGCCGCGCGAACTGGAGCCGTTCCGCTACCCGCCGCTGCGTGAGCTGCGCAAGCTCGGCGTCCGCTCGGTCTGTCTCGGCTCATTCTTTCCCTGGGATGTCAAGAAGCAAGCCGAGATCATCCGTCGCGAGCTGGGCTGGGAGGGCAATGTCGTTGAAGGCGTGCCCGAACAGTACTACTACGAAAAGGTCGAGTGCTTCATGCAGGGCGTTCGCGACTACCTCAAATACTTGAAGCGAGGGTACGGACGAACCGCCCACTTGACCAGCCTCGATATCCGCAATGGGCGGCTTGACCGCGCGACCGCCGAGCGGCTGACTGAAGAGTACGACGGGAAGCGCCCGGCCAGCCTCGACTTGTTCCTGGAAGCGATTGAGATGGACGAAGAGACGTTCCACCGCATCGCGCTGACGCACACCGTTGCGCCATGGAAGCCGGACCTCCGGCGTATCCCCAGAGGAGCGCCGCTGCCGGATCACGGCAAGTTCATTCGGCCGGCGACTGTCCGCGACTGATGATCGCCATCGTCGACTACGGAATGGGCAATCTCCATTCCGTCCGCCATGCTTTTGAGCTGGTCGGCGCGGAGGTGCGGGTGACGCGCGACCCGGAAGAGCTGTACGCCGCCGAGCGGATCGTGCTCCCCGGGGTCGGCGCATTCGGCGAGTGCGTTAAGAACTTGGAGGCCAGCGGGCTCCGCGCGGTCCTTGCGGAACTGGTGCTCGAACGGGGCACGCCATTCCTCGGGATCTGCTTGGGGATGCAGGTGCTGGCGACGCTTGGCGAAGAGTTTGGCCGCCACGAAGGATTGGGCTGGGTGCCCGGGGTGGTGCGGCGTTTTGCCGGCGAGGGGCTGCGCATCCCGCATGTTGGCTGGAACGAGATTGCGCCGCAGATCGAGTCGCCCCTCTTTCGCGGCCTTGGGCATGCGCCCTGTTTCTACTTCGTTCACAGTTATCACTTCGTGCCGGACGACCCGAGGGTTGTCGCTGCAACGTGCGACTACGGCGGACCGTTTCCTGCGGCGATCCTCTCGCGCAACATCTTCGCGACCCAGTTCCATCCCGAGAAGAGCCAAGCGGTGGGATTGCGGCTGCTGGAGAACTTTCTCGAGTGGGAACCGGTATGCTGAAGCGGCGCATTATCCCCAAGCTGCTGCTCAAGAATGGGCGTACCGTCAAAGGAACGCGCTTCGTCGACCTGCGCGATACCGGGTCGCCGGTGACGAACGCCAGGATCTACGATGCCCAAGGCGCCGACGAACTGATCTTCCTCGATATCGAAGCGAGCGCGGCAAACCGCGGCCTCCTCTTCGACATCATCGCGAAGACAGCGGAAGAAGTCTTCATGCCCTTCTGTGTCGGCGGCGGCGTGCGGACAGTCGAGGATGTGCGCGCGCTGCTGCTGGCGGGGGCAGACAAGGTGGCGATCAACACCGCCGCGATCGAAACGCCGTCGCTCATCTATGAGGCGGCTCGTCTCTTCGGATCGCAGTGTATTGTGGTCTCGGTCGACTTCCGGCGGGATGGGCACCGGGCCCGGGTGTTCACCCATGGCGGCCGTCATGACACCGGTCTCGAGGTCCTCGATGTCTGCCGCCGTGCGGCTGAGCTCGGAGCAGGCGAGATCTTGCTCACCTCGATCGACCGTGACGGCACGATGAGCGGGTTCGACCTCGAGATCACCCGCCAAGTTGCCGATGCCGTCCCGATCCCGGTCATCGCCTCCGGCGGCGCCGGTTCGTCAGACCATCTGATCGCAGCGTTCCGCGAAGGGCACGCTGCGGCCGTCGCGATCGGCAGCCTCTTTCACTTCAGCGACCACTGTCCGATCAAGGTCAAGGCTCAGCTGCGGCTTGCGGGCATCGAGGTGCGCGCCGCCTAGCGCATCGCAGCGCGAATCGCTTCTCTCCTCTGAAGAAGGAGGGCGCATGGGCGGACAGCGGCGGAGGCGCGGCGGATGACGTGGTCGCAGTTGCTCGCGTGGGCGGACGACGACACCCTCGCCGAATGGATTGAGGGCGAGGTGAGCGTGACCAGCCCCGAAAGCGAGCAGAACGACCCCTGAATATCTTCCTCGCCTCGCTCCTCCTTGCCTTTGTCGCGATGCGCAGTCTCGGACGAGTGTTCGGCTCTCGCTTCTTGGTCCGCCGTCAACGCTCTGCCTGGCGGCCCGATCTCGTGGGGTGAGACGCGAACATCTCGAGCGGAGGCTGCCTACCTTTCTGCTCGGCCCGCCGGATTTGGTGATGGCGATTGTGTTGCCGGAGAGCGGGCAGCGAGACCGGGCGGAGAAGCGGTGGGGAGAGCGGTGGAGCCCCTGCGCGTCCTCAACGTGCAAGAGCAGCACCGCTCTGACACCGTCTCGCCTTTCCCCCGCCGGGACGATTGGCGCTCGGCGCGCGCGGCTGTGCTCTCGCTCGAGAGCGCGTCGGGAACGCGCTGCTTCTGCCGCGCTGCCCTTGCGGGCCGAAAAGAAAGTTGATACCATCAATCGTTGATCGGCGCCACGGTAGTGGCGCCCATTCCCTCTCGGGGGGAACCGATGAATCCTCCGCATCTTGGCGAAGCGACGATCGGCGGGAAACGGCTGGCGGTTATCGTCGCGGGCTTAATGCTGACATTGTTTCTGGCTGCACTCGAGGGCACGATTGTCGCGACGGCGATGCCGCGCATCGTGGCTGACCTGAATGGTTTCGATAAGTACTCCTGGGTCGCGACAGCGTACCTGTTGGCCTCGACGGCGGTCGTCCCAATTGTGAGCAAACTGTCTGACATCTACGGGCGCAAGCGGCAGCTGATGGTGTCGCTCGTCGGCTTTGTTGCGGGGAGCGCGCTGTGCGGCTTTGCCCAAACAATGGAGCAGCTGATCCTTTTCCGCGCGATCCAAGGGCTTGCCGGGGGCGGGCTGTTCTCGCTGGTGTTCGCCGCGAATGCAGACATCTTTCCCCCCGCCGAACGCGGGAAATGGCAGGGCCTGTTCTTCGGAATGATCACGACAGCGATCGTTCTCGGCCCGCCAATCGGCGGCTTTCTCACCGAAACACTCTCTTGGCGCTGGGTGTTTTATGTCAATATCCCGCTCTGCCTTGTGGTGCTGACTATCCTTGCTCTTGGGTTCCCGGGGCGGCCTGCCCCCGCGCCCGGCGGCTGGCGGCGGATCGATATCCGCGGGGCGATGACGCTTACCCTCGGGGTAACCGCGCTGCTGCTCGCCATCGTGACCGGAGGGGAGCGCTTGCGCTGGCTTGACCCGGCGGTGCTCGGGCTGTTTGCGATCTCGGCGCTCGCCTTTGTCGCTTTTTTCTGGACGCAACGCCGTTCCCGCGAGCCGATCGTCCCGCTCGACTTGCTCCGGCACCGCGTGATAGCGGTCGGCGCGGCGGCATCGTTCCTCGTCAGCTTTTTGATGGTGGCGACCAGTCTCTACTCGCCGCTCTATATCCAAGCTATTCTCGGTGACACGCCGACGGCTTCCGGGATCACGCTGCTGCCGCAGATCTTGACCGGGCTTCTCTTCAATGTCATCGGCGGCCAGATTGTCTCGCGGAGGGGGCGCTACCGGCAGGTGATGCTCATCGGAGGCGTTCTGATGCCGCTCGGCCTGCTTTCCCTTGCGCTCACCGCTCCCCAAGCGAACCGCTGGTGGTTCATCGGCTCGCTCATGCTGTTCTCCGCCGGGTTTTCGATGATGACGCCCCAGCTGAATGTCGCGATCCAAAACGCGCTTCCGATGAGCCGCATGGGCGCGGGAACGGGGATGGTGACCCTCATTCGCTCCATCGGGCAAACAATGGGAGCGGCTGTGGTTGGCACGGTTGTTGTGACCGTCTATCTCTCCACGCTGGGGCGGGCGATCCCGCCGGCGGCGGCAGCCTTGCCCGCCGATGTGCTCGGCGCGTTGACCGACCCGCAGCATTTTCTCGTGCGCGGCGCGGCGCCAGCCGCTCCGCCGGCGGACCTCGACCCGGCGCTTGCGCGGCAGGTTGTGGATGCGGTCGGCATCGCCCTGATTTCAGGTCTCGATGCCGCCTTCGTCACGATGTTCCTCGTCGGGCTGCTTGCCTCCCTGATTGTCTTCTTCCTGCCGGATGCGCAGCTGCGGCGCGGGAGGCCGGCAGCGACGACAGCCAACGCTGTCCCGCTCGCGCCGCGCCAAGCAGCGCCGGCGCGCTAGCGAAGGAGGGTCGATGGTGACTGAGCCCCTTGATCCTCCGCCTGCGGTCTTGCCGCTCAGCGCTGTTCTTGGCCGTCTTGCGTTTATCCTGCCCAAGCGCATGAGCGAGTGGGTCGGCTTGAACGCTCATGCCCTCCGGCTGCTCTATCTCGCGCATCAGCGCGAAGGGGTGAGCCAATCCGAGATCGAGCGGCTCTTCGACCTCGATGGAGCGGCGGTCACGCGCCTCGCGAAGCACCTCGAGGCGGAAGGGCTGATCCGCCGCGTTCCCGACCCCGCCGACAACCGCTATACGATGGTCTTCCTCACCGAAGCGGGACGGACGCGCCTTGCTCAGGTGCGCGAGGCGATGCGCGCTCTCGAAACCCGGCTCTACGAGGGGATCGACCCTGACGATCTCGCGCGTTGCCGTGACGTGCTCGAGCGCATCCGCGCGAATCTCGCTGCATTGCCCGCGCGCCCCTAGCAGCGCGCGCTCCGGCGCTGGGGGTGGACGGCGCGCCCGATGGCAGTGCGGCTGGACAGGCTTGTCCGCTGCCGGTTCAGTTTGTCTTCTCGGGAGCAGGCTCCTCCCGGAGCGACCCTCCCCGTTCGGCAAGCGCGATCAGGTGCTCGGGCGGGGCGAAGCGAGCCCCGAGCTTCGTCGCCAGTGTGCCGAGCAAAGCGGAAACTGCGCTCAGCCCGAGCTGCTCGGCCCATGCCAGCGGCCCCTGCGACCAGCCGGCTCCCGCTTGCATCGCGAGATCGATGTCGTCGGCGCGGGCGACCCGTTCGTTAAGGCAGCGGTAGGCTTCAAGGAAACTTGCCGCCATCACTTGCTGAACGACTTGATCCGGGTCTGCCGGCTGTGTCCCGAGGTCGATGGGAAGCCCATCCTGCCGGTAAAAGCCGCCGCCGCTCTTCGCGCCGAGCTGACCTTCCTCAACCAGCTGCCGCACGATTGCTGGGAGCGCAAACCGCTCGCCGTACGCCTCGACGAGGATCGCGCTGATCTCGGCCACGACATCGAGCCCCACGAGGTCGGCGAGCTGAAACGGCCCCATCGGAAAGCCGGCTCTCTCGCGGAGGGCGGCATCGACCGAGGCGATCGTCGCGTCGTTCTCGTGCTGGTAGCGCATGCCTTCGGCGATCCCAGCAAACAGGATGCGATTGACGAGAAAGCCGGGACACTCCTTGACCCGCACCGGCAGCTTCCCGATCTGACGCCCAAAGGCGAGCATGGTCTCGGCGGTCTCGTCGCTGGTGAAGGGAGTGACGATCACCTCGACCAGCTTCATCACGCTCGCCGGATTGAAGAAGTGGAAGCCGAGCACTTTGCTCGGGCGTCCTGTCGCCATCGCCAGCCGGCTGACAGAGAGGGACGACGTATTGGTAGCGAGGATCGCCTCCGGCTTGCAGACGCGATCCAGTTCGCTGAACACCGCTGCTTTGAGTGCGAACCGCTCCGGCACCGCTTCGATGACAATGTCGGCGTCGCCGAGATCATCGTAGCGGACGGTCGGGTGCACGAGCGCGAGACGTGCCTGCGCCTCCTCGCTGCTGAGCCGACCCCGGTCGACGCGTCGCCGAAAGATGCGCTCAATGTGACGGAGCGCTCGGTCGAGGACGTCTTGGGAGACATCTTTGAGGACGACAGGCACCTCGTGTTCAGCAAGAACTTGCGCGATCTCGGCGCCCATCGTTCCTGCGCCGATGACCGCGGCCCGCGCACCGGGCATCGAATTCCTCCTTTGGCTGATATTCCATCGTACATCGACCGCGGCGCTCCGAACCACCAGCGGGCGCGATGGTGCAGCGTCGCGGCGGCAGACCCGCTACGCTCGGCCTGTCGGGCGTGGGTGAAGAGGAGCGGTGGTCGTCGGCGTAGCTTAACCTGCTCGGACCGTTTCGGGTAGTGGTCGACGGGACGCTGGCCGAGAGCCACGCCCGGCGCTGCCGGAACGTGGACGCCATTGTCAAACGGCTTGCGGTCCGGCCCGAGGGCTGGCTCTCTCGTCACCCCTCCCTCGACCTGTGCTGGGCGCCGCCGCCTCATGCGCGCGACGAGGGGGGATGGCGCGTCATGCTCTTGGGAAATCGGAGCGCAACCGAATATAGTAGTAACTGCGCGGGACGCGCGGCGAGGGTACGGGAAGCGGGCGCGTCGCTCGTTTGCTTCCTTCCCGTTGTGGGGGCCGCCTGTGGAAATCGCTCCTTCCCCGTCGAGTGACGTCCGACCTCCGCTTCAGCCCGTCACTGCTATCAGGCAGCAGACACGCCGCGACGTGCTGCGCACGCTTGCGGGGGTCACGCTGGGAGGGCTTGCTGCCGCGAGCAGCGCGATCGCCCTGCAGGAGCTCTCTCCTGCGTTCGCGCGCATGCTCAACGGGCGGCTCGCGCCGCGCGTCTCCATCGAGTGGCTGCCCATTCGCGGCGCGCTGCCGCTGCGCGCGATGGTGGGGGTCTTCGGCCGGCGCTTTCCGTCCGATCTCGAGATCATCCGTGAGCTTGGGGTGCCGATTGCTCGCTGGGGCCTGCTCTGGCACCGGATGGAGCGAGAGCGCGGTGTCTTCTCCTTCGAGGAGTATGACGAGGTTGCCAACTTCGGCCGTAAGCATGGTCTTCGGTTCTGCTGGACCCTGGGCTACGGCAATCCGCTGTATGACGGGCAGTATGTCGTGGCGAGCGAGACGGCTCGCGCGGCCTTTGTCCGCTATGCGCAAGAGTGCGTTCGGCGCTACGACGACGTCGCGGCGTTTTGGGAGATCTGGAACGAACCCAATCATCCCGTCTGGGGGTTCAATGACCGCGACCCTGTCGCCTATGCGCAGCTTGTCCGCCAGACGGCGCGCGCGATCAAGGCGCTGCAGCCGACGGGCCGAGTAATTGCCGGCTCGCTGTCGACCGTTGACGAGCCGTACCTGCGCGCCATGGTCGCCGCTGACCTTGGCTCCGACGTCGACATCGTCTCCGTGCAGCCCTACCGCTGGGAGCCGCCCGAGACGGTGCTGAATGACCTGCCGAAGGCGCGGATCCTCGTTCGGGGCCGCCCTGTGGCTATCACCGAGTGGGGATACAGCACCCATCTCGACCCGCTCAGTCCCGGACCGAGCCTCACTGAGCAGGGCGCGTATGCCGCTCGCGTGATGCTCACCGCTAACGTTGCGCGTCTTCCCCTTGTCGTCTGGTACGACGCCTCTGACGACGGACCAGATAAGACGTGGCCAGACGACAATTACGGCCTCGTCTTCACAGACCTGACGCCGAAGCCGGGGTACTTTGCGGTCAAGAACCTGATGGCGCTTGTCGGCGACCGCCGGCCGGCGGCATACGTCGATGCTGGCCGCTTTTTTGCCGTCTGGTATCCGAGCCCTACGGAGCCACTCACTCTCCTCTGGGCGTCCGGCCTCGCGCCGGTCACGATCGACTTGCTGCGTCCGGTTGAGGTGATCCGCCTGCTCGACCCAGCCCGCACTCCCCGCCTCGTTCGCGGCAGCCTTGTGCTCCCGCCGGATGATCTCTTTGCTTTCAGTCATCCCCTCGAGAACATCATCGCCGCTGTCCGATAGCAACAAGCTTCTGACTGTCGCTTCGCTTTCCCCCGCTGCGAGAATCATCGCTCAGCCAGCGGGTGATTGGGGCTAGGAAGACTTTCCCACTTGAAGAACGCCCTGCGTCAGCGCTTGGCCGTGGAGTGCCATGTTCCGCGGCAAGATGTCAAGAAGTCCGGATAGGCCATCTTGGCGACCAAAGGTACCATCAAGCTCGCCCCATCGCGCGCCGAAATCACTGGCGACAGCAGGTTGACCGTTCGTCATCTCGCGAAGAGGACGAACGGATTCTCGCTTCGCCAGATGGTGCTCGATGGGTCGATATCATCATCGCTCGGCACGTTCTTCCTTTGGGGCAGTTTCTTTTCGTGCATCGCTCCGATGGATACCATCGCTTCTTGTTGCCGCCGTGCTCGTCTTCGCGCCGCTGGCAAGCTATGCTGAAGGCCCGGCCGCTGGGGCTGTCTTTGTGCCGTTCGCCGCGCTCGAGGCAGAGGTGAGCGGCGCCGCTGGTGCCGAGCAGCTGGCAACCCCCTCGGTGACGATCGTTGCTCCGAGCGCTGGCAGCACCGTGCGCGGCATGTTTCAGGTGCGCGCGACTGGGAGCGGGATCGCGAGCGCTACTGTCCGAGTAGACAACGGCGCTCCGGTCGCGATGCGGTTCGATCGCGCATCCGACGGCTGGGTTGCTTCGCTCGATAGCCGCGCCTATCCCAATGGGCGGCACGCGCTGACGGTGGTGGCCGAAGGGCGCCGACGCGGCACCGTGCAGGCGACCGTCGCTGACATTCAGTTCGACAATCCTCTCCCTGCGCCGGCGTCGTCCTCGGGCAGCGCCTCAGCCGTGCCGACTGCCACCCCGAGCGCGCCTCGGAGTGAGAGCACCGAGTCGATGCCGGCTGGCTCCGCGCTTGAAACCGGGGTCGTCGTGAGCGTGTTCAAGGATGCGCTCGCGCCCGGCTGGGAGAACTGGTCGTGGGGCGGAACCGCTCGCTTCGACACTGCCGCCCCAGTCTATCATGGCAGCCGGGCAGTGAGCTTTCTCAACTTTGCCGGCTATGCCGGCCTCAGCCTCCACCGCTCCTCTCCCGTCGACGTCTCGAGAGCGACTCACCTCCGCTTCGCCGTGCGTGCCGGCGCGCGTGACCAGCATTTTCGGGTTGGCCTGCTCGACGGGGCAGGCAATCAGCTACCGAGGATGCCAAACCTCGTCGACTTTGGGGGTGACCCTATTCCCGATGGCTGGCGGCTCTATCAGATCCCGCTTACTGCCTTTGGGGCGCCTGTCCAGCAGGTGACGCGCGTCTTCCTGCAGGAGATAAGCGGCCGGGCGCAGACAGCGGTCTATGTGGATGAGATCGCCTTCGTCTCCACCACTATCCCCGTCGTCAACCCGACCCCGACGTTCGCCTCGGCGCCGGTCCCTTGGACCCCCTCGCCCGGTCCGAAGCTGTACGGGGTGAATCTGACAGGGGCGGAGTATACGCCGTCGTCGCTGCCGGGGGTGCTGGGACGGGACTATGTCTATCCGTACTCGGGGGTGCGGACGAGCCTGTATCCCGGGGGATATCAGGGGGCGGCGTACTTTGCGGCGAAGGGGCTGCGGCTGCTGCGGGTGCCGGTGCGGTGGGAGCGGCTGCAGCCGGTG
>JANWZD010000002.1:316148-434505 GCA_025054935.1 Dehalococcoidia bacterium
TACCATTCTCCGAACCAGCTGGCGCTCCTCCTCGACCGGCTTGCGCCGATGGCGGTTGCTCTCGCCGTGCCGCGAGCCGGCGAACCGCTCCGCCATTGGGCGCGGCGCGGCGTGCCGGCGCTCGTTGCGGCGGGGGCAATGGCGGGGGCGCTCGTCCTCACCTTCTCGCGCGGCGCATGGTTGGCGGTCGCTGCGGCGACGCTCGCGCTTCTCGCCTTCCGCAGCTGGCGGCTCGCTGTGCCGGCCGCGCTTGGTGCGGTCGCGGGCGCTGTCGTGGTCGCGAGCGTCATGGCGCCCGGGCGGCTGCTCTCTGAACACACGTCGCTCCAGCGCCCGCTCCTCTGGGGAGCAGCATGGCGCATGGCGCTCGACCATCCGCTGCTTGGCGTCGGGCCCGACAATTTCCTCTCCGCCTATCGCGACCGCGGCTACATGCCGGCTGAGGGATGGCGCGAGCCGAACATCTCTCATCCGCACAATCTGCTCCTCGATGCTTGGTTGCGCACCGGCGTGCTGGGGCTAGCCGCCCTGACGCTAGCGCTCTTCGGCTTCTGGCGCGGCGCAGCACGGGTGTTACGATTCCGCGCGGCTCCGGGATGGTCGAGCGCGTTGGCGCTGGCCGGCGGCATGCTTGCGGCGCTCCTGCATGGCATGATTGACAACGGCTACTTTCTGCCGGATCTCGCGTTTCTGTTCTGGCTCGCCGTTGGGGGAATGGCTGTCCTCGCGCGGGAACAGGCAGCTCAGGAGGGTCGATGCGGATCGTGATCAGCGGCGGGGCGGGCTTTATTGGGTCGCACCTCGCCGACCTGTGCCTAGCGCGCGGTCACTCGGTCGTGGTCATCGACAATCTCATCACCGGACGGCGCGCGAATATCGAGCACTTGCTCGGGCGGCCGGACTTCCAGTTCCTCGAACGCGATGTCAACGACGAGCATCCTGACATCGAGGGCGATCTCTATCTCCACCTCGCGAGCCCGGCAAGCCCGGTGGGCTACAGCCGCTACCCGATCGAGACGATGCTGACCAACTCGCTCGGCACCCAGCGTCTTCTCGACCTCGCCCGCCGTGATGGCGCCCGGTTCCTGTTCGCCTCGACCTCCGAAGCGTATGGCGACCCGCTCGTTCATCCGCAACCAGAAACGTACTGGGGGAATGTCAATCCGGTGGGACCGCGCGCCTGTTATGACGAGTCGAAGCGGTACGGTGAGGCGCTGACGATCACCTATGTCCGACAGTATCAGCTCGATGCGCGCATTGTTCGGATTTTCAATACCTACGGGCCGCGCAATGACCCGAACGATGGCCGGATTGTGCCGAATTTCATCACCCAAGCGCTGCGCGGGGAGCCGATCACGGTCTACGGCTCCGGCCTGCAGACGCGCTCCTTCTGCTATGTCACCGACCTTGTCGACGGGATCTGGCGCGCAGCGACCCTTCCCGGCTTGGCAGGCGAGGTGATCAATCTCGGCAATCCGCTCGAATACGCCGTCATCGACCTTGCCCGGCTGATCAAGGAGCTTGCTGCCTCTCCCTCGGCGATTGTCCACCTTCCGGCGCGCGAGGAGGAGATCGCGCGCCGGCGTCCGGATATCACCAAGGCCGGGCGGCTCCTCGGCTGGACGCCACGCGTCGGGATTGAGGACGGGTTGCGGCAGACGATCGAGTGGTTTCGGCTTGAGCTTGGCCTTCTGGCTTCGCGTGACCGGGTCGTTGAGCCGGCGTGACCTCGACCGTCCGCTCTGCTCGGCCGCCGCGCGCTCCGTGGCTGCGCGCGCTTCTCGATGAACTGAGCGACCTTCTTACTCCGCCGTGGGAGCGCGGCCTGCTCTCCCCGCGGGCGGCGCTTGCGGTGGGAGGCGCCGCTCTGCTCCTCGCTTTCCTGATTGCGACCCAGCCCCTCCGCTATGTGGCCGGTGGCCTCGCGGCGGGCGTCTTTTTCGTGCTCGCGCTCGTCCGGCCCGAGGTCGGGCTTGGGCTGATCCTGTTCAGCATTCCCTTCGGAGCGCTTGCTGAGGTTGTGGTGGGCGGCATCGCGCTGACGGTGACCCAGCCTCTTATCGCGCTCGTCGTGCTGGCGTGGGTGCTTCGCGTCGCCGCTGCCCGCCGCGCCGACTTCCGCTGGTCGCCGATGATCATCCCCTTTGTGATCTACCTCCTCCTCTTCGCCCAGTCGGTTGCGCTGGCGGAAGGGCTGTTGCTGGCGGTGAAGGAGTATGCGAAGTTTGTGGAAGCGTTTCTGCTGCTGATCGTGACGGTCAATGTCGTGCGCACCCAGCGGCAGGTGATCTTTCTCGTCAGCTGCCTGATCGCGGCAGGGGCGCTCGCGGCGACTCAGGGGTGGTATCAGTTTTTCCTCCGTCGCGGGCCAGAAGGCTTTCTCGTTGCGGAGCGGTTCATCCGCGCTCATGGCGAGTTCGGCCAGCCGAACCCCTATGCCGGCTTCCTAAACCTCGGGCTGCCGATCATCTTCGCCATTCTGCTGGTTGCGGTAACCCAGCAGCGGGAGCGCGCCGCTGCTGCGGGTAGGGGCGGCACGATCGTGCTCGGCCTCCCGCTGCTCTTCGCAGCCGGAGCGGGGGTCCTCATGACCGGCGCTGAGGCGATGTCGTTTTCGCGCGCGGGCTGGCTCGCGCTCGCTGCTGCCGTGGTAGCGATCCTCGCGACCCGGAGCCGCCGGACGTTTCTGCTGCTACTCGGAGGCGTGACGGCAGGGCTCGTCATCTGGCTGTTCGGGGCGCTCGATCTCCTGCCTCCTGTCGTCCTCGAGCGGCTGCGACCGATCGCAGACACCTTCAGTGTCTTCGACATCTCAGAAGTCGAACTGACCGCCGAAAACTGGTCGGTCGTGGAGCGGATGGCAACGTGGCAAGCGGCGGCGGACATGTTCGCCACGAACATCTGGTATGGCATCGGGCCGGGCAACTTTCAACGGCTGTGGCCGGAGTTTGGAGCGCTTGAGTGGGTGCTGCGCGGAACAAATCCGCCGCATGCGCACAATTACTACCTGAACGCCCTGGCTGAGAGTGGGATCGTCGGGTTGACCGCCTATCTTCTCCTGATAGTGTCCGCATTCGCCTATACTACGGTCCGCATTCGCGGCGCGCAGCGCCGTGGCGCCTGGGCCGGTCACCCGTACGCTCATCCGCTCGCCTTGGCGCTCGGGATGCTCGGGGTGCTGATCGCGATTTCGGTGCATCATCTCTTCGATAGCGTGTTTGTCCGCGGGATGACCGCGCAAGTTGGCCTGATGCTCGGGCTGGTCGAGGCGGGATGGCAGGTGAGCAGCGGCACCCAGGGCGAGGGAGCATGACAACCCGTCCCCAAGGAATGGAGCCGGAGACGCTGCCCTCCCTCTCGGCGCTGAGCGCCTCGCCGGCAACAGAAGGGAGCGCCGAGCCGAGCGGAGACCCCTCGCTCTGGCGGCGCGTCCTTAATCTGCGCACCTTGGTCTCGTTCCTCATCGCCGGAGCGATCCTCTGGTTTCTCTTCACCCGCCTCAACCTCAATGTCGGCGAGATTTGGGCCCAGATCCGGCAGGCGAATCCGGCGTACTTTGTTCTTGCGCTGGTCGTCTACTACCTCGGCTTCCCGCTCCGTGCGGTGCGGTGGCGGATGCTCCTCGAAAATGTGGAAGCAAGCGACGCCAAGGCGGCACGCGCCGTCACCCACCCGCGCATTCCGCGCTTGAGCGAGATTTTGCTCCTTGGCTGGTTCGCCAACTGCCTCGTTCCGGCCAAGATCGGCGATTTTTACCGCGCCTATCTCCTCAAGGACGCCTGCGGGGTCAGCTTCGCTCGAACGACCGGGACCTTGGTGGCGGAGCGCGCGATCGATTTGGTGGTGCTCTTCACGCTGCTGCTCTTCTCCGCAATCGGCGTCATTCAGGGGATGTCGGCGGAGCGCGCGCTCGTGACGGAGCACATTCTGCTGGTCGGGTTTGTGCTGGTTGTCCTGCTCCTCGGCGCGCTGATCACGCTCCGTCTCGTCGGCCAGCGCACCGAGCGGCTGCTGCCGAAGCGGCTTGCTGGGCTGTGGTACCGCTTTCGTCTCGGCGTCCTCGGCAGCTTCCGGGTTCGGCAAGTGCCGCTCATCGCCGCGCTCACCATCACCATCTGGCTGACAGAAGCGGGCCGGCTGTTCTTTGTCACCCAATCGCTCGGCATTCCCCTCGGTCTCGCTGTCATCATTTTCGTGGCGCTTGCGAACTCGCTGCTGACGGCCGTTCCCGCAACCCCGGGCGGGCTCGGGGTCGTCGAGGCTGGCGTGATTACGCTGTTTGCGCTGATCGGCGTGGCCGATGACACGGCCGCTGCCATCACGCTGCTGGACCGAACGATTTCCTACTGGAGCCTTATCGCGGTCGGGTTCGTTGTCTACCTCTTGGCGTTCCGCCATCGCCGCTAGATGATCGTTGCGATCGACTACACCCCGGCGCTCCGCCAGCGCGCGGGGATCGGCCGCTTCGTTCGCGAACTCGTCGCTGCGGTACTCCGCGCGAGAGCAGAGATTGAGATCCGGCTGGTGGTCTCGCGCGATAGTCCCGGCGCGACGCCGCCGGCCATTCCCGTCGTTCGGCTTCCCTTCTCCGAGAAACTCAGTCTTTTCCTCTGGAACGTGCTCGGTCTTCCCCTGCCGATCGAGCGCTTCACCGGGCCGATCGACGTCTTTCATGGAACGAACTTTCTGCTCCCCGCGCTCCGCCGCGCTAAAGGGGTGGTAACGGTCCATGACCTGACGTTCCTGATCCACCCGGAGTTTGCCGATGCCCGCAACGTCCGCTTTCTGCGCCGCGCCGTGCCGCACAGCATCCGGCGGGCGGCAGCAATTTGCGCGGACTCGTCGGCGACGAAGGAGGACCTCCAGCGGCTGCTCGGGCTTCCCGGCGGCCGGATCACGGTCGTGCGGGGCGGGGTGGACCAGCGCTTTCGTCCCGCTGCCCCTGAGGAGCTTGTTCGTCTCCGCGGGCGGTATCCGGTCGAGCGGCCGTACCTGTTCGCCCTTGGCACCCGCGAGCCGCGCAAAAATCTCGCCGGCCTGCTCGACGCGTTCCGGATCGTCCGCGACCGCGGGATCGAGGTGCGGCTGCTCATTGCCGGCCCTGCAGGGTGGCGGGAGGAAGCCTTCGCCGCCCATCTTGACGCCTCGCCCTATGCGGGCGAGGTCCTCGCGCTCGGCTTTGTGCCGGACGACGACCTGCCGGCGCTTCTCACTGGGTGCGCCTGCTTCGTCTACCCCAGCTTCTACGAAGGGTTTGGACTTCCGGTCGCAGAAGCGCTCGCCTGCGGCGCGCCGGTCGTTTGTTCCAACACGAGCTCGCTTCCCGAGGTGGCTGGCGCGGCGGCGCTCCTTGTGCCGCCGGGGGACCCCCAAGCGATTGCAGATGCGATCTGCGCCGTCCTTCGCGATCAGGCGCTCGCTGAGCGCCTGCGCGCTGCCGGTCCTCCCCAAGCGGCGCAGTTCGACTGGGAGCTGTCGGCGCGCGCCCAGATCGCGGTCTATCGGCAGGCCGCAGGATGAAGGTCGGGCTGAGCGGCGAGTTTATCAACCGCCCTTGGACGGGGACCGGCCAATATTCGGTTCGTCTCGCCGAGTGGCTGGCGCGCAGCGGAGTGCTGCTCACTGTTCTGGGACGGGGAAGCAGCGGCGCGCTCGCGAAACTGGCGTGGGAATATGTCGGCGTGCTGCGGGCCGCGCGCGCGGCCGGCGTTCAACTGCTGCATGTGCCGTATCTCGGTCCGCCTTTGCGGTCGCCGTTTCCCTTGGTGGTGACTGTCCACGATCTGATTATGCTGGCGCTGCCGGAGCATCGCGGCCCGCTCCCCTACCGGGTCTATACGCATCTTGCGTTGGCGGGTGCGCGCCGCGCGGACCTCATCCTCGCGGACTCGGAAACGACGCGGCGCGATCTCGAACGGTTCGGGGGCATCCCCGCTAGCCGGGTTGAGGTTGTTCCCCTCGGGCACGACGAGCGCCTTGCCGCTCCTGCTTCGCCGCGCGAACTCGCTGCCTACCGGTCTGCCGCGCGGCTGCCGGAGCGATTTGTGCTCTATCTCGGCGGGTTCGACGCACGAAAGAATGTGCCGCTGCTCCTTCGCGCGGCTGCGCGGGCAGGGGAGTGGCCGCTCGTGATCGCGGGAGAGCCGCCGCCGCCTCGGCCGCCCCTTTATCCCGACGTGCGGGCGGAGGCGGCTCCCCTCGGCGACCGTCTCCGCTGGCTTGGCCGGGTCGCGGAAGAAGAGAAGCGGCTGCTCTATCAGGCGGCAACGGTGTTCTGCTATCCGAGCCGCTACGAGGGGTTCGGCTTGCCTGTGCTTGAGGCGATGGCCGCCGGGACGCCGGTGATCTGCGCCGACGCGACGAGCGTCGCCGAAGTTGCCGGCGATGCCTGCGAACTCGTTCCGCCTGACGATGAGGAAGCGCTTGCGAGCGCTCTTGCCCGGTTGATGGCAGACGAGCAGCGGCGCGCGGAGCTGCGAGCGCGCGGCCGCGAGCGGGCGCGGCTGTTCACGTGGGAGCGCACCGCGCGGGCGACAGCGCGGGCGTACTCCCGTGTCCTCGACCGATGAGCTCCCTCTGATACGATAGTCGCCGCCGGAGGAGCGCATGAAAGCAGTCGTGATCGAGCAGTACGGCGGTCCCGAGGTGATGCGCTGGGGCGACGCTGACCGGCCGTCGCTTGGCGCGGGCGAGATCCTCGTGCGCGTTCGGGCGGCCGGCGTCAACCAGGCGGATCTAACCGCACGCGCCAACCGCTATCCAGAGCGGACGCCCGTGCCGGGGATCTACTTCTACCCTTTTCGCTCGCTGCCGGCTATTCCCGGCATCGAAATCGCGGGGGAGGTTGTCGAACTGGGGCCAGGGGTGACGCGCTGGAATATCGGCGACCGTGTCTGCGGCATCGCGGGCTCCGGCGGCTATGCTGAATACGCGCGGATGCTCGACTGGGTCGCGATGCCCATCCCGGCCGGGCTCGATTTCGTTGCCGGAGCAGCGATCCCCGTCGCCTTTCTCACGAGCTGGTTAGCGCTCAGCGAGTTGATAAACCTCCGCCGCGGAGAAACGCTTCTTGTCCATGCTGTCGGCGCCGGGGTCGGGCAGGCGCTGGTGCAACTCGGCAAGCTGATCGGCGCTCGCGTTATCGGCACCGAGATCGTGGCCGAGAAGATCGCGCGCGCGAAGGCGCTCGGGCTCGATGCCGGCTGCAATTCGCGCGAGGAGGATTTTGTCGCCTGGGCGCTTCGCGAGACTGAGGGGCGGGGAGTTGATGCCGTTGTCGATACGCTCGGGGGGCCCGTCTTCGCGGCGAGCTTGCGGGCACTCGCGCTGAATGGGCGCATTGTCCCTCTCTCGACGACCCTCGGCGCAACCCCCGAGATCGAACTGGGGCAGCTCATCGGCAAGCATCTCGCCGTCTTCGGCATGTCGACTGCGGCGATGCTGACGCCGGATCGGGTCCGACGCTTCCAGCGAGAGGTGCTGTCTGCCTTTCCGGCGCTTCTCACTCCGGTGGTCGACCGGACCTTCCCGATGGCCGAAGCGGCGGAGGCGCACCGCTACCTCGCTGCGGGCGCCCATTTCGGCAAGGTCGTCCTCACCCTCCCATGACCCGGCGGACCCGCATTCGCTGCGGCGAACTGATCGCCTTCGACGGCGCTGAGCATCGCCTTCTGCGCAATGTCGATCTCGTTGTCCGCGACGACCGGGTGGAGTCGATCGGGAATGCGGCGGGCCCGTTTGATGCTGAGATCGATGCGAGTCACCGGCTGGTGTCGCCGGGGTTTGTCAACCTCCATCTCCACTCGGGGTCGACGGTGGCGACGCGGCTTGTCACCGAGCGGCGCTACCCCTCGCTGTTTAATGCCGGCTATCTGGCGTTCAGCCCGAGGAAAGGCGCCACCCCGATTGGCGCTGGGGAGCGCGCCGAAATCGGGGGACGAGCGACTGCGGTAGAACTGCTGAAGTCGGGCTGCACGACTGTCGTCGACCTCGGCCAAGGCTGCGACCCCGAGGCGATGGCAACAATCTTCGGCGAGCTCGGCATCCGTGCCTACCTCGCGCCCGGGTTCCGCTCTGGCGCGCATGTCTTTGTCGACGGCCGTCTCGAGATCGAGTGGTTCCCCGACGAGGGGCTGGCCGCCCTGCGGGCAGCGGTGGCGTTTATCGAACGGCACGCCGGGCGCTTCAACGGCCGAATCCAAGGAATGCTCTTCCCCTACCAAGGCGACACCTGCACCGACCGGCTCCTTCAGGAGACGAAGGCGGCGGCCCGAGCGCTCGGGGTGAAGATGCAGATGCACGCCGCCCAAAGCCTCTATGAACTCCACGAGATGCTCCGGCGCACCGGGAAGACGACCATCCAGCATTTCGCTGAAATCGGCTTTCTCGGCCCCGACCTGATCCTCGCCCATTGCCCTTTCATCACCGGCCATCCGTCGACCGGGCTGCCGGGGGACGAAGACCTGCGCCTCCTCGGGGCGTTTGGGGTCGCCGTCTGCCACAGTCCCACCACCCTCTTTCGGCGCGGCCATCTCCTCCGTTCTTTCGACCGCTACCGAGCGGCGGGCGTCACCCTTGCGCTCGGCACCGACCACTATCCCCGCGACATGATGCATGAGATGCGCCTCGCTTCTCTGATGGGAAAAGTCGCGGAGAACGACCCTGGCGCGGCGGATTCACTCGCCGTTTTCAATGCAGCGACCATCGGCGGTGCCACCGCCCTGGGCCGCCCCGATCTGGGACGGCTATACCCGGGCGCTAAGGCAGACCTCCTCGTCATCGATCTTCGCCGGATCGGCGCCGCCCCGCTGCGGGATCCTGTTCAGGATCTTGTGCTGACGGGGATACCCTCCGACATCAAACTGGTGATGATCGACGGCCGCGTCGTCTGCGAGAACGGCGTCGTCCCCGGTATCGATGAGGATCGGCTTGTCGCCGAACTCCAAGCGAATGCCGAGGCGATCTTCGCGACGATCCCCAACTGGCACCCGACTGGCGGAACAGTGGAGGAGGTCGCGCCGCGTTTCCTCAAGCCGATGGACGTCTATCGGTATACGCCGCCGGCCTGAGGCTCGAGCGCGAAACGGCGGGCGCGCGCGGAGCGCGCATTCTCGCCGAGGCCTCGCCCGGTGAGCGCGCCGCGCCTTTACCGGCGCCGAAAGACAATGGTCATGATCTGCCGCGCGTCTGGCCCCTGACAGATGCTGTTGCTCTGCACATCGACAGGACCGCCGATTTGGGTCTCTCCGTCCCAGAGCGTGACCGTCCACGTCTGGTCGATGGGACGCGGCTGCAGCGTGAAGTCCGTCCAGCCGGGGTCGTATTGACCGGGCGCACCAGTGCGCGCCGAGGGGATCGGCGCCCCCGTGTGCCCTGCCCACGTGACGCGGGCGATAAGCCCGTTCACCGGATTGCCCGCAGCATCCCGAACTTGGATCCGGATCTGCGTCAGCGCGCAGTTCGGCAGATAGGAGATGCTCTCCACCGCGTAGGGCAGCGCGCTCGCGGGGGTCGGCGTGGCAGCAGGGGCGGCTGTCGGGGTCGGGCTGGCGTGGGACGCAGCGAGGTTGACGACCGGCAAAGCCGCCGGCTTGTAGTTGTACGGCTGCGGACCGATCGCCTCGCCGGGAAGGATCCCTGCCTCCTTGGCCACATCGCCGCCGTTCGCCAGCACCACTTGGCCCGCGCGTGCCCAAGGCACGTCGATCTTCCACTGCTGGAACACTGTCCGCTGCGCGCGTACCACGATGACGTTGCTGAATTCCTGCACCCCCATCGGCAAGCCATACTGGGTGACAGGGTCAGGCGCGGCGAGATAGGCGCTCCTGAGGGCGGGGTAGGGGTTGAGGATCGCGAGGTGGTTTTGGACGATCGCCGGCCACTCCTTGCCCTGATCAGACTGCCAGTCGTTTGATTTCGGGACGTTGCGCACCGTCAGCAGCCAGTCATCCTTGCCGGCCCGCGACAATTGGTCGAACACGTTGATGAAGACCACGGCGCCGCCTTGGTCGGGACGGTACTGGAAGATCACTTTTTGGAACGCTTGGCTGACAAAGCCGTCCCACAGAAAGCGATGGGAGACAGGGTAGCCGACGGCATTCACCCCGCCATAGCGCTGGAACCACGTCCAGAACGGCACCCCATCAGCGTCGGTGACGGTATAGCCGTAGACGCCGCCCGCGTCGCGACCGTTCGCTTGGCTGTAGAACCAGCCGCCTTCCACGGGATAGTCGTTGCGGCCCTCGGTGCCCGGAGGACGAGTAGGCGGAAGGGGGGTGGCTGTCGCCGCTTGGCCGGGAGGAGAGGTTGTCCGGCCGCCCGGCTGCGGAGCGCTTGCAGGCTGCTGAAGCGTCGCCGGCGCGTCGCCGTCTTCAATCAGGAACACGGCATCGAGAAAGGCTTGGTTCCGACCGCCGCCGCCGTTTTCCACCTTGATGAAGACGGTCATGCGGTCGCCGGCGGCTGCGGCGCGGACGACTGGCGCGTCACCGATCTCGATCGTCGCCCACTTTTCTCCCGCGTAGCGCGTTCCCCACACCACGGTCGGCGCGCGCGGGTCGGTGCCGCCGGTCGGGTCGAGCCCAATCGTTCGAACCATCGGGCCGCCGCCGTTCACTTTCGCCGCCGTTGCCAGCCACGCCTTGTAATACTTGCCGGGGGTGACGCTGCGCCGCTGATAGATCCCCGCGACAAAGGAGGAGCCATCCGACCAGAGCGTCTGCGAGGTGGCGCCCTCGATCTTTTCGACGAAGGCCGGGCTGAGTGCGGCCGTATCCCGGAATGAGAGCGAGCCGCTCAGGACGAACGGCGTCCACCCCTTTCCCACTTCTCCCCCCTCATAGGGGTCGAACCCTTGCTCAAAGCTGTAATTGACAATCAGGTTGCGCGGCGACTGCGCCCCTGCCGGGAGCGTCGCGGCGAACCCGACCGCAACGGCGAGAAGGAGAACGGCTGCTCGCACAAACACCCTCCAGGCGCGAATGGTGCGACAGGTGGGGATTATGGCAGCCACCCAAGCAAGGTACAAGCAGGCTGGCTCGCTCGGAAAGGGTGGTATACTGACTGCGTACGCGTGTCGGTGCGTCAGCGTCTTTCGCACCACCAGCCTAGCATTCAGAGGATTGTTCATGCTGCTCAAAGTCGCGCTGCACGCGCACACGGTGCGCAGCGACGGCACGCTCACCCCGAACGAACTGCTGCGACGCTATGCGGAGCATGGGTTTGATGTCGTCGCCATCACCGACCATGATATGGAGCTGACCGAGGAGGAGCTGGCGCGGCTGACAGTCCCTGACGGGCTGCTCGTGCTGCGCGGGAGCGAGGTCTCTTACCAGCAGCTGTATTGGCAGCATGTCGGCCATATTTGGGGCGAGACGAAACTGCTTCGCATCCTCAACCACCCGCGCCGCTATGGGATGACCGCTGAGCAGGTGGCGCGCGCGGTCAAGGAGCACCGCTTCGACGCTTTTGAGATCACCAACCACGGCGTCTACTGCCCCCAATATGAAAGCCTGCTTCTTCCTCGGGTGGCGACCGATGATTGCCACTATCCCGAGATGATGAACCGCGCTTGGATGCTCGTTGAGGTCAAGGAGCGAAGCGGAGACGCCGTGATCGACGCCATCCTCCGGGGCGACGCCGACGTCGTCATCCGAGATGGCCCCAAACCTGCACCGCGACAGGCGTGATCCGAACGGTCGGATTGACCGCGATCTCCGGCATCATGCGGTACTGGGGATACTTCTCCCGCAGCAGGCGCAACGCGGCCTCCCGCTCTTCCCCCTCGCGAACGAGCGAGGCGATCCCCCGGATCTGGACATATCCCAGCTGGGACCAATCCTCTGCCCACCGGTCGATCACGACCCCGACATTCGGCCGGGCGATCAGGTTCCGAACCCGTTTCAGCCGCTCGACAGGAACGCGCTTCGGCTTCGCATCGAGCGGCATCCAGAGTGCCCCCTGATAAAGGACGTAGCAGAAGGGGACGAGATAGGGGAAGCCGTCGTCGCCGATCGTCGCCAAGCGGCCAACCCGCGCGGTCGCGACGAAGCGCTCAGCCTCCTGCGGGATCATGCTGGAGCGAGCGGTCGGACCGCCGCCCCGAGGCGGACAGTCGCTGGGGGTGGTGAGCTGCTCGGCGCGCAGCGGAGCCAGAGAGCAGCTCCGCTGCGGACACAGCCTCGCAGCGGCCAGACCTGCCCTTCGGCTCTCTCGGCGCGGCGCACCTTCAGCACCGTCGGCACGACGGGGAGCCCGGTCGCACTGGCAGTGAAGCCGACGCCAGGCTTGGACGGCCGCATCGGGCGGCCGACCGTCAGCGCGCCTTCCGCAAATCCCGCCGCGAAGAGAGCCTCGAGACGAGCGAGGGTACGCCTCGGCGCGCGCCTGCGCCTGACCGGAGAGGCATTGCCGGACAGGATCGCCCCGCAGTTGCGCCAAGCCGTACCAATCGGGCCGGCAGCCGGCGCAATCGCGGTCGTGCACCGGAGGGCTGGAGAGAGCGACGTCAGCATGAGCGGGGTATCGGGATACCGCCAATGGTTGGCCGCAAGGATGAGCGGCCTGCGCGCCCCAGCCCGTCGTTCGCTTCCGCAGCCATCGACGCGGGAGAAGCGCCGAGGAGGAGATACGACGCCGCGCAGGGCGAACTCGCGCGCTACTCGCAGCCGCGGCGGCGGCGCAGAAGGAGAGTGCAGCCACCGAGCCGTGCCTCGACAGGCGAGGGCCGCCTGCGCTCGGCACGGAGGCGTGAGCACGCCCTCGGTGCGTCTAGGATCCGTTGCCCGCGGCTGCAGGGGGGTCGCCTGCGCCTCAGGCAATCCCACGGCGAGGGCGCCGAGCGTGGGACGCCCGACCACGCGCTCGGCCTGCGCGCCGCTCTTCCCGATCATGACAACGCGCAATCGTCCCGCGCTTGAGCAGCGTTCCTTCTCCTCTTCATGCACATCAGGCAGGAGCGCCGGCGCGCTGCTGAGCGCTGCAATTGGAAAGCGCCGCCCTCGCGGACGGCGCCGGCGCTCGGCAGCGGCGATGCGGGCTACACGGTGCTCACGGGCTTGATCGCGTTCGTTCGGGCGCGAGCGGCTTCCCGGTCGGTGAAGTAGAGGGCATTGATCTCAATAAACTGCCGCTGATCTTCGGGAACTTCATCCTCAGCGAAGATCGCCGTCACGGGGCAGGCCGGCTCGCAGGCGCCGCAGTCGATACATTCTTCCGGGTGGATATACAGCTGCCGATCGACCCCCTCTTCGTAGTAGATACAATCAACCGGACACACTTCGAGACAGGACTTGTCGAGAGTGTCGATACAGTTCTCCGTAATGACGTACGTCATTTCGCCTCCGAATTCACCCATTGCCCGTCTCAGCCGATAGTGCCTAACAGCAAGGGGATACTGCGAGAGATGCGCAACCGTATCGTACTCGATTGGCACGAGCCCGTCGAGGGCAGGGAGCCAAGGAGAAGGGAGGAGGCATGGCCGACCCGCGCGCGCGCCCGCTCGGCAGCAAGACCCTGCTGACCGTCTCGGACGGCACGCTTCGGATCGGTCCGGAGCGGCTGTTCAAGGGCGTTCCGCTTGCGCAGAGCGCGCCGCTGCTGCATTCCCGCGACGAGAGCGGGCAAGCGCTCCTGCCGATGCGGTCGCTCGTCATCCGGGGGAGCGGACGCCTGATTGTGGTTGATACCGGCTTGGGTCTCCACTCTCCGCTCCGGCCTGCGCCCGGCACGCTCCTGCTCGAGCTTGCCGCCGCGGGGATACGTCCCGACGAGGTGACGGATGTCATCATCAGTCATGCCCACGGCGATCACATTGGGTGGGCGACGATCGAGGAGGAGCGAGGCCGGCGCACCACCTTTCCCAACGCTCGCTATTGGATGTCGGAGACCGAGTTCCGACACTGGACTGAACCGGCCCAGCTGAACGCGGCCGCCGCCGTTCGCGTGCAGCTGCCCGTCATTGCGGCGTCCGGCCAGTTAGAGCTGGTTGAGGGGGAGGCGGAGATCGCGCCAGGCATTCGGCTCGTGCCGACACCCGGGCATACGCCGGGGCATTGCAGCGTGCTGATCACCGATGGGGCTGATGCCGCTCTCTTCACCGGCGATATCTCTCATCATCCGCTGCACTTCGAGAAGCTGAACTGGAACAGCGAATTCGACACCGATCCCGTCCTCGCCTACCGCACACGAGTGCGTGTCCTCGAGCAGGCAGCAGCTGACCGGCTGCTGCTCATCTCCTATCACCATCCGACGCCGTTCGGTCAGGCGGTCTACAACGGCGCCGCCTTCCGCTGGCAGCCAGTTTGAGCGGGCGAAGGATCCGCGGTGAGGCGCCGGAGGGAGACGAGCGGACTACGCCCCCGGAATGTAGCGGAGCAGGAGCGTCTCCTTCATCGCTCGTTCGAGGGCTGCGGCGATCGTCTCGGCGGTGTACTGCGCGGCGGGGACGCGCCGCGCGGGGACGCAGGTTTCGAGAGAATCCCCTCGGAACGGCCACGGCGCGAGCGAAAACAGTCCCGGCGCGAGCGGATAAAGCATGATGTCGCGCTCGCCGTCCTCCGCCGGCGCCGGCGGCAGCTGCTGCGGGCGCGGAGCGGCAGCGAGCGAAGAGAGCGAGAGGATATCCCACACTTGGAGAAGCCGATACAGCCTCCACAGTTCGGGGTCGATGGCAGAAATGCCCAAGCGTTCGCGGAGCCGGTCGCGAAGCCGCGCCTGCTCTCCGAGAAACTGAATCACGGCGCGCTCATCTTCCTCGCTCGCGAGTTCTTTTCTGCCGATGCCCGGCACTAGGCCGAAGCGGCCGTTATACAGCCCTTCGGCATGGAGGCTGACGAGCATCCCGGGAAGGTCGCCTGCCTCGGCCGCGATGGCGATCCCGCGCCGAAAGATCGCAAGGTGCGCCCCGACCGGCATCTGGTAGAACCGATAGGGAAGCCCGGTCGCGCTGTCGATCTGCGGCGCGGCATCCCACGGCTGCCACCCTGCATCGTGAAGGCGCGCTGCCGTAACGGCAGGCATGGGAACCGCTTGAAACGGCGGCGCTCCCCACGCCGCGGCGAGTTCCCCGCAGTGGAGCGCATGGTCATGCTGGAAGATAAGGCGGACCTCATCGCCAAGGTGCTGAACAATCATCTCGCTCTCCTTCCGGGAGGATACTGTTCCGAGCGCTTGACGACAGGGCCGACGCCGTCCTAGTCTCCTTTTCGAGGTTTCGAAGATGGCTGAACGTTCTCTCACAGTTCAGGAGGCTGAGGACCGCTTCATCCTGCACTGGGGCGAGATGGCCCAAGCGTGGGGCATCAATAAGACCATGGGGCAGGTCCATGGGCTGCTCTTCGTCACCGGCCGGGAATGGAGCGCCGAGGAGATCGTGGAGCGGCTTCAGGTCAGCCGCGGCAACGTCTCGGTAACGCTCCGGAATCTCGTCGATTGGGGGCTGGTGCGGCGGTTTCACAAGCCGGGCGAACGGCGGGAGTATTTCGCGTCGATCACCGATATCCATAAGATTTTCCAGATCATCCTCGCGGAGCGGAAGCGGCGCGAGTTCGACCCGACGCTGCGCGAGGTCGAAGCCCTCGTTCGCGATGTGAGCCACGACGCTGAAGGCGATGCCTTTCGAGCGCGCCTTGCCGACCTCCTCCATCTCCTTCGAACGCTCGACCTTGCGTTCGCCTGCTTTGTCGGCGGCGACCTCGAAAGCGCGGCCAACCTGCTCAAGGAAGAGATCGAACCGGCGCGCCGCTGAGCGCCTCCGGCGCGCCGCACTCGCCTGCTGGCCGCCCCCGAAAAGGAGGACATGGCGCACGCGAGTGCTGCTCCCTCCCGCGGCAGGGGTGTGTTCCCGCGGTCAGCGCGTGAGAAAGTCGGTTACAACGCGGCAGAATTCTTCCGGCCGCTGCATCATCGTCAGCGCGCCGGCGCCGCGGAAGACGTACGTTTCCGCCTGCTTGAACAGCGGGCGCAACTGCTCTTGGCGGTCAACGAACAGGTCGGTCTCGCCGCTCATCAGCAGGGTCGGCGCGGTGATGCGGGGGATGCGGGTGCGGACGTCTTGGGTGAAAACCGCGAGATAGGCGAAGTAGAAGTTCGGCCCCGCCTTCAGGGTGTCGACGACCGAACGGTGGATCTGCTCGAGGGTTGCCCACTCTTTCATGCCTGCCGAGACGCGCTGCCAAGCGCGAAGGAGATGCGACCCATCCGCCTCAATCGGTGCCGGCTGAGCGCTGGTCGCGATCTTCTGCGGCCGCACTTCAGGATCGTAGTCGGGGCACCCCGAAAGCACGAGCTTGATCACGCGGTCGGGATAGGTCGCCGCGAACTCGACCGCGATAGAGGCGCCGGTGTGATGCCCCAGAAGGTGGGTGCGGGGGATGCCGAGACTGTCGAGGAACTCCGCAAGGGCGCGGGCATAGCCCTCGATCCCGGGAGGCTCGCTCGGTTTGTCTGAATCCCCAAACCCCGGGGTGTCGGGGGCGATCACGCGAAACCGCTCCGCGAGGCAGGGGAACACCTCCGTGTACATCCTGCTGGAGTCGGCGGTCTGGTGGAGGAGGACCAGCGGCTCACCGCTCCCCTGCTCGAGATAGTGCACCTGGCCCAGCGAGGTATCGGCATAGCCGCGCAGCATGAGCGCCTCCATCACGATCAGTCTCAAGTCGGCAGCGCCATTGTAGCCGGCTGCGCTCGTTGACGTGCCTTGTAGCCGGCTGCGCTCGTTGACGTGCCGCGAAGGAGCCCCCTAGAATTGTTTTACCCCGGTGGCAGGTGAGCCAGATCTACGTCGCGTTTGACCTTGAGCTGACTGGGCTTGACACTCGCGACGAGATCATCGAAATCGCCGCTGTCAAGTTCGACCGCCGTCGCGAATTCGGCCGCTTTCAGACGCTTGTCCGCCCGACGGTCGCCCTCCCGCTGCATGTCGAGCGCATGACAGGGCTGCGCCGAGGTGACCTCGCGCGCGCTCCGTCCTTCGCTGAGGTGAGGGAGCGCTTCGTTCAGTTCGTCGGCGCTGCTCCCCTCGTCGGGCAGAGCGCGCCGCGCGACGTTGCGATCCTGGCGCGTCACGGTCTCGCGCTGTCCAATCCCGTCTTTGACACCTTTGAGCTGGCGAGCATCCTGCTGCCCGACCTGCCGAGCTACTCACTCTCGGCCATCGCCGGTCGGCTCGGCATTCCTATCCCGAAAGCGCATCGCGCCCTGCCCGACGCGCTTGTCGCAAAAGAGGTCTTTCTCGCTCTCCTCGAGATCGGGGCACAGCTTGATCTTCGAACCCTGAGCGAGATCGTCCAGTTGACCCGCCTGACAGAATGGCCGCTGCGGCTTGTTTTTCAGGATCTCGAGCGCGAGCGCCGCCGCGACCAGCAGGGGGTCTCCTTGGCGGCAGTGCTGGAAAGCAAGGGCGCGCTCGATCTGACGAATGTCGACTTCCTCAGCCGCGGAGAGCGCGACGCGCCGATCGAGCCGATGCCGGGTCCTGCGGATAAGGAACCTCTTTCCGAGGTGCTCGACCCTCAGCGCGCTCCCGCAGGAACGGCGCTGGAGTATCGTCCCGAACAGATCGCGATGCTCCAGTCGGTCAGCGCCGTCTTGGAGAACGGCGGTCGTCTCATTGTCGAGGCTGGGACCGGCACCGGCAAATCGCTCGCCTATCTGCTCCCGAGCGCCGAGTGGGCCATCCGGAACGGGGGACAGGTGGTCGTTTCGACGAAAACCTTGACCTTGCAGGACCAGCTCGTGAAGCAAGATATCCCGCGGGTTGAGGCGCTCCTCGCCGAGCGTGACCGGCGGAGCGGAGGGCCGGTCCGGCGGCTCCAGACCGCGGTCGTGAAAGGGAGGACGAACTATCTCTGCCTGCGGCGGTGGGGAGAGTTGCGGCGCGCTCAGGCTGCGCTCACTCTCGACGAAGTGAAGGTGCTCTGCCGAATTCTCGTCTGGCTGCCCCAAACCCCAACGGGCGACCGCGCCGAGCTGAATCTCTCGCCGGGAGAACAGAGCGTCTGGAGCCGGATCTCGGCTCAGACCGACGACTGCCTCATCGGGACGTGCACTTTTCAGAAGCGGGGTACCTGCTTCCTGTACCGCGCCCGGCGGCACGCCGAGCACGCCCATCTCATCGTTGTCAATCATGCCCTGCTTCTCTCTGACCTCGAGGCCAACGGCAGCATCCTTCCGCCCGCCAGCCATCTCATCATCGACGAAGCGCATCATCTCGAAGACGAGGCGACACGCCAGTTCGGCTTCGCCGTTTCGCGGCGCGACCTCCTCCGCCACCTCGACAGCGTGGCCGAGCGGCGCGGCCGCGACCGCTGGCTGGGGCTTGCTGCCACGGTACCGGCAGCAGTGCGCGCCGCCGCGCCCCCTCCCTCGATCGCGGCTGGGGTTGCGACCCTCATCGCCGAACTGAGCGAACGGGCAGACACCTGCCGCGCCTCCGTTGAGGCGCTGGCGGCCGCCGTCGCAGCGTTTGCCAAAACGCCGGGCGAGGACGGCGATACGCGCCGCCGGCTGACGGAGAGCGCCCGCGCTGACCCGCGCTGGCAGGAGGTGGTTGCAGCCTGGGAGCCGCTCGCCCGCGAACTGCGCGGCCTCGGCGGCGCGCTCAGCCGCCTGCAGGCGGTGCTCGCTCCGCTGAGCGCGGGAAAGGAAGACCCGTTTGCCGACCTCCTGCTCGAGGTGATGGCGCAACTTCGCCTCAATGCTGAGCTGAACGATCGGCTCAGCCGGATTATCCCTGCGAGCGACCCCGCGCTTGTAACATGGGTCGAGACGGCGGCGGGAGAGCAGGTACTGTGCGCCGCGCCGCTCGAGGTGGCGGAACTGCTGGCAAACAAGCTGTTTGCAAAGCGGGAGAGCGTCGTTCTCACCAGCGCCACGCTCAGCGCAGACAACAGCTTCGCCTTTCTCCGGCAGCGGCTTGGGCTCGACCGCGCCACAGAGGTGCAGCTCGGCTCGCCGTTCAACTTCGCCGAGCGTGCCCGGGTTCTGGTCCCAAGTGACCCGGAGTTTCCCGAGCCGAACCAGCGCGGCTACGATACCGCTGTCGCGGACGTTCTCGTGCGGACCGCAATCGCCTCCGAAGGCCGGATGCTGGCGTTATTCACCTCAAATGCCGCGCTGCGCCGCATCCGCAGCTTGGTCCGCCCCGCGCTCGAGAAGGAGAACATCGTGGTGCTCGGCCAGAATGTCGACGGCGCGCGCACCCAGCTGCTCAACACGCTGCGAGAACATCCGCGAACCGTGATCTTAGGGACTGCCTCGTTCTGGGAGGGGATCGACATTCCCGGCGATGCCCTCAGCGTTCTCGTCATTGCGCGGCTGCCGTTCGGCGTGCCGAGCGACCCGCTCTTTGCGGCCCGTCAGGAGAGTTTTGCCGACGGCTTTACCGAATTTGCCGTCCCCCACGCGATCTTGCGCTTCCGCCAAGGCTTCGGCCGGCTGATTCGGAGCAAACACGACCGGGGAGTCGCTATCGTCTTGGACCGCCGCATCTGCACGAAGGCGTACGGCGCCGCTTTTCGGCGGTCCCTTCCCTGCCCGGTCGAGCTGATCCCGGCTGCCGAGATCCCGGCCCGCACGCTCGCCTTTCTCCAGTCGTGCTCACCATGACCTGCCGAAGCTGCGGGGCGACCAATCCGCCTGAGGCGGTAACATGCCGAGTGTGCGGCCGCCCGCCGGCAGCCGACCCGGCGACCTTCGCCCTGCCGACCGAGGAGCGCGTGCCGCCCCCTCGCGTGCTTCGCGCTCCGCCAGAGCGGCCGAGGCGCGCGGCCCCGCCGACCTCCACCCTTGCCGTCGCCGCGCTCGCGGCCGGGATCGCCTGTTGGCTCATCGTGCCGATTGTGGGAGCAGTCGTTGCCTTGGTCTGCGGTCACCTCGCCCTGCGCGAGATCGCCGCTCACCAGCCTCCTCTACGCGGCCGCGAGCTCGCCGTTGCCGGGCTCGTCCTCGCCTATGTCCAGCTCGCGGCTGTGGCGCTGATCGGGCTGGGGGTGTGCGTTTTTTTTGCGGTTACCTTGCTCTTGGTGCAGGGGGTCGGGGTCTAGCGCGTTCCTGCCGCTGACGGCGGCGCGCCTGAAGCGCGGCTTAGGAGGAGGCGAGAGCGGGACGCGCGCTCGCGCCAGAGACAGCTGGCACCTCGAAATAGGTGACGCTCGGCTCCTTGCCGTACCGCGCTGCCATCCGCTGGCGCCACTCCTCGGTGTAATACGCTTCCGCCGCTTCTCGGCTTTCCCAGATATAGAAGCCGCCCCAGGTGCTGCCGTCCGGGCTGCGGAGAAACGCCTTGTGAATGAACCCGGGCTCTTTTTCAAAGACAGGGGCGATCGCCTCCCAGCGCGCCCGACACTCCTCGTACGTCAGCGGCGCCTCGGCGGGGAACTGAACCAGCGCACCGTACATCACTCCTCCCGCAGCGAACGACCCGTCGCTCCGCCCTCCGGAGACCCTCGTCCGCTCTTGCGGTTAACAATAGCAGCGTTGTGCGGCTGCTGGCGGCGCCTGGGCTCGCCTTCTGCCATCGCGCGCAATGCTCCCGGGAGAAACGCCGGCGGCCCGCTTGCCCTCTTTCCCTCTCATTCTTCTTGCGGCCAACGTGCGCGGACGGCATAGTACGAGGCGCGCGACCGACGCGCAGTGGAGGCAGTGCTGATCGCCCGCAGCATACAGGTTGGACGCTATCAGTTGCATCATCTGATCGGCGCCGGGAGGCATGGGAGCGTCTACCGCGCGAGCTTGATCGGCGACACTGCCGAAGTCGCCCTCCGCCTGCTCGATGGCCGGCTGGCTGCCGACCCCCAGTTCCGAGCGCGGCTGGATACCTTCGCGGGGTCGCTTGCGGCGCTCGATCACCCGGCGCTGGATTCGGTCGTGGACTGGGGCGTCGAAGACGGCCAGCCCTTTCTCGTGACGCGCCTCGAACGCGGAACGCCCCTCGACCGCATCGACTTCCTAGCGCTGGAGCCTGCCGCCGCCGTCAGGGCGATCGTCGGCGCATTCGAGGCGGTCGCCCACCTCCACCGCCGTGGGATAGTGCACGGCGACCTCCGCCCTGCCAACCTCGCCCTGCGCGAAGATGGGACGCTCGGCATCATGGACGCCGCACTCGCCCGCTGGCTCGGCGCCGCGCCTTCTCCCGCCTGCCCGTATCTCAGCCCGGAGTGCGCCGCCGGCGCGCCCATCACCGCCGCCGCCGACTGCTACGCCCTCGGGGTCGTTCTCTATCAGCTGGTGACAGGAGTTCTTCCGGCGGCGCCGCTCGCGCCCCCGTCGGCGGTGCGTGCCGGCGTTCCGGCGGCGCTCGACCCCGTCGTCCTGCGCCTCCTCCATCCGCTCCCGGAGGCGCGCTTCCCCTCGGCGGAGGCGGCGGCTGACGCACTTCGGCCGTTCGCTGCTGCTTCCCCTGGAGCCGCAGCGCAGGATGCGCAGCCCCGCCGTGCTCCCCTCGCTCTCCCCCTCCGCCAGCTGCGCGGCTGGGTCGGGAAGCCACCCCGCCCGCCGCTCGCGGCGACGCTGCTTACCGCCCTCGTCATCGGCATGCTTGCCGCCGCCACGGCGGTTGGAGCCCGCTCTGCACCGGGACGTCCCGGGCCTCTCGACACGTTCCTGCCTGCCGCCACCGTCGCGCTCGAGCCGCCGGCAACCGCAACTCCGCCTACGCCAACGCTGCCCGTCGTAGCCGCGCTGCCGCCGCCGGTGGTCATCACCCCGTTCACCTCGCTTGGGGGCGCCGCTGCTGTCAGCCGCGCTCTCACTGGCAGCGCCGCGATCACTGGCTCCGGCGCGGTGTCGGGCGCTGGTGCGGTCACCGGCGGAACCGCGCTCACGGGAGCGGCGCAGAGTTCGCGGCCGAGCGCCACTCCCACCCCGCCTCCGCCGGCCTACAGCAGCCCCGACTCTCTCTTATACGTCGTGTCGCCGCGGCAAGGCGTGCCGGAGTCCTACGTGCCCGCCGATTTGGTACCGATCGATGGGCTTGTCAGGACCACGAAGGCGAACGTTCGGCTGCGCCGGATTGCGCTCGATGCGTTTCGTCGCCTCGTCGAGGGGATGCGCGCTGCAGGGTTGGAGCCGGTCGTCGCCGAGGGGTACCTGTCGCCCGCAGAGCAGCGCGACAGCTTCGCCAAGCTGGTGGCACAGCACGGGCAGTCCGGAGCGGAGCGGCTTCGGCCGAAGCCGGGCTTCGACGAACATCAGCTCGGCACCGTCGTCGATTTCGTCAGCCCCTCCCAGGGGCTCCAGCTTGACGACCGCTTCAATGACAGCCCCGAGGGGCGGTGGCTGCTCGCGAACGCGCCCAAGTACGGCTTTCTCCAGAGCGCTCCACCGGGGAAAGAGGCCGTTCTCGGCGTCAAGGGGAGGCCGTGGCAGTATCGCTACGTCGGCGAGTTGGCATACGACATCGCCTCGCGCAATCTGACACTCGAGGAATATTTGGCAGCGCGCCGCTAGCTCGCGTGGGAGACGCTCGCTCGCGGCGGCAGGATCGACCGGCCGGCAGCCCAGAGCAGATTGTTGTAGCCTGCGTACTTGCCCGAGGTCAGCCACGGGTCGATCGTGTCGCGGTAGCACAGCAGAAATGTCAGATTGGCAAGAAACACCTTCGGCGCCAGAAGGACGAGGTCGCGCACGAGCCGCTTGTACTCGGCGGATTTTGCGGCAGGGTCCGGATGGTCGTTGATCGCTCTCAGCCGGTCGACGATCGTTTTGTCGCGGATGTAGCGTCCGCCGTGCATCCCCCGCGGCGGGTCATATTCATGCGCGATGTTGTAGTGCGGCTCGGCGATCCCGTGGCTTGTTTCGGGAATGAGCCAGAGCGGCTTCATCTGGCCGGGGGGAACGCTTGCCTGCGGGATGAGGGTGACCCGGAGGCCGATAGCAGTGAGGGCGTCGACGACAATGGCCGCGAGCTGCCGGCTCTCGGGGTCGTCTCCGACAGCGAACTCGATCTCCGTGCCTTCCGCGCCCGCTTCGCGCACCAGCGCTCGCGCTCGCTCGGGGTCATAGGCATACGGCCAGTCGTCCGGCGCGTAGTCGCCGGCGATGTCGAGGACCGGTCCTCGGCTCGGGCGCGCGAGCCCGTCATACACCTCGCGAAGAATGCGCTCGTAGGGGATAGCGGTCAGGATCGCCTGACGCAGGCGCTGGTTGTCAAGCGGCGGCGATTTCCAATCGATATCGATCTGGGCGTGGTTTGTTTTAGCGATGACCGGAACGACGCCAGGAAGACGCTCGAGTCGCCGGAACTCTGCGGGGTAGAGGCCGGCGATAAGGTTCACGGCGCCCGCTTCAAACTGGGCGATTGCCTCCTCGCGGCTGGCGACAGCGGCGTAGACGATCCGGTCGATGCCCGGGCGTCCCCCCCAGTAGTCATCCCGCGCCACCCCGACCAGTTCGTGCGCATCCTGTCGCTCGAGACGGAAGGGGCCGAACCCGCACGGCGTCCGGGCGAGGAAGTCGCTCGCCCAGGGGTCGGACTCGGAGGCGTGACGCCGCGCTTCGGTCGCGTCAAAAATGCAGTTGGTCGCGAACGCCCAAAACTTCGGCCAACTCGGCTTCGGCGCCGGCAGCCGGAAGACGACGGTGTAGCGGTCGGCGGCGATGACGCCGTCGCTGCTGGGCAGCCCGCCAACAACACGGCTGCGCCACAGCCCCACTCCGCGCAGGGCATAGGCGCGGTCCCAGCTCCACTTGACGTCGTCGGCCGTTAGTTCATTCCCGAAGTGGCTGATGACGCCGCGGCGAAGCTGCACCGTCCACTCGGTCGCATCGGCGTTGGACTCCCACCGCTCAGCAAGGAACCCCACCATCTGCTCAAAATCTGCGCGGTATTGCCCATCAGCGTCGCGGACGATCCGCGGCAGAGCGAGCGCATCAAAGAAGCTCATCGCGATGTGATACGCCGGCGGCGGGCGATCGGTATCGCCGAGGCGCGGGGTGTCGGAGTCGAAGCTGACCCAAGCGCGGCTGACAGGCATGACCACCGTCTTCGCGTCGGGCAGGAATGTCGAGGCCATCGGGGCTCCCTCGTTAGAGTGCGGCCTGCGGCGAGACCGCCGACCAAAATGACTGGAGCGATTGGGCGCGGTCGAGGGCATCGACGGCATCGGCAAGGCGGAGCGGCCGCCGATAGCGAGGCTGCCCAGACCAGCGGAAGCAGTCGGCGAGCTTGGCAAGGACTCGCTCTCGGGTGATCTCGGCGGTGAGCGCGCCCGGCGGCTCCTCCACGACAGCTTCGAGGAGCACGCCGTCGGTGGTAAGCGCAAGGAGCCGGAGCGGGGTGATCGCCTCTGGCGGCACGTCGGGGGCGACCGCCAGCTCAATCCGCTCCATCAGGTCCCACACTTCCGGCTCGACCGGCGCGGTCATCTCGAGGGCGGCGAGGCCGATCCAGCCGTCACGGAGGGTACGCGCCAGAAGGTAGGGGAGGCGGCGCGGCGGCTCGCGCCCTGTGAGGGCGGGGCGGAGGGCAGGGTCGCTCTGACGCACGACACGCGCGCTCCCCTCGAGCACAACTTGCGCGATCCGCTCGGCCGGGATGCGTCTTGCGACCAGCCGGACGGCAGCCTCGATGGCAGCAGCGGCGGCAGGGTCGACAGGATACGGCCGGATGGCGACCTGCTCAAGCCGCCATGAAGCGCCAAGTCCCTCAAGGACAGCCTCGCGGTCGAAATGTCCCCCTTCGACGAGGTGGGCATAGCCGCCGGGCCCCTCGATCGAACGGCGCGGTCCCCGCACGCCGCCGGCGGCAAGGCGAGCAGCTTGGACCGCTGCCTGCGCGCCCAGCCCCGGCACGAGGGGGCCCATGTCGCCCCCCTCATCCGGCGGAAGGAGCGCTTGGCTGAGCGCCAATCCGAATGCAGAGAGGATCGCGTCAAAATCAAGCGCAAACAGCACCGCCCCCGTTGCGACGCCGCCGAGGGCGGCGACTGCCGCCGTTCGCGAGAGCAGCGGGGTTGACGTCGCTGCCGCAGCGATGCGGCATGCCACTTCGACCCCGATCGCGATGGCCGGGAGGAGCAGCTTCGGGTCGCGAAGCCGGAGTTCATCGCTGACGGCAAGCGCCGCCGCGACTGGGCCGGGCAGCGGAGCGACCGCTCCCGGCGCAAACCAGGGGTCGAAGGCAAAGGCGTGGATCAGCGCCGCGTTCACCAGCGCCGCTTCAGCAGGGGCAAGCTTGTAGCGTAGGCCGATAAGATGCCCCCGTTCGGCAGCGCGGCGTGCGGCGAGCGCGTCGACCAGCGCCCGCACCGCCTCGCAGCGCAATCCGGCATAGCCAGCGGCGAGGGAGTCGATCAGCAGCAGCTTAGCGTGATCGAGGACCTCTTCTGGCAGCGGCTGTGCTGCCGCGGCGAGAATGAAGGCGGCGAGCGGTTCGGCGAGATCATGCGCGGGAGAAGCAGGCGGAAGCGTCAGCGCCAGCGGGGGCACTCGCTCGCGCTGAACGCGGATCACGACATTCAGTTCAGCGGCGCGCTCGCGGGCCGCAGGAGTGACGACAACGCCGGGCGGAACGACAATGGAACGGCCGTTCTTCGCCGCATGCTCGACATCGCGCACAGAGACGATGCGGCGGCGACGTTCTTCTCCCGTCACGCTTCTCCTTATTGCCGAGCATCGGCCCGGCCGGCCTATGATAGCACTACCGAGCGCGCCGGCCGCTCGCGCGCTTCGGGAGGGACGAAGTGATCCTCGACACGCAGATCCACTTCTGGGAGGCCGAGCGGCCTGACCGGCCTTGGCGCCCCGACCGGACGCCGAGCCTGCCCTTCCCCTTCGGCCCGGAACACTTTCTTCCCCTGATGGATGCTGCCGGCGTCGACCGTGCCATCATCGTTCCGCCGGGGATTATGGGCAGCGACAATCGGTATGCCCTCGAGGTCGCCGCCCGCTTTCCGAACCGGTTTGCCGTGATGGGCCTTATCGATGCCCAAGCGCCCGACATCGACCAGCGCGTCGCCCGCTGGCGGCTTCAGCCCGGCATGCTCGGCATCCGTATCCACCTCCACGCTGCGGAGCGCGCCACTTGGCCCCATGAGTGGGCGCTTGATCCCTTTTGGGACGCCTGCGAGCGCTACCGCGTTCCGGTCGCGGTCTTCGTCGCCGGGGACGTCGAAGTGCTCCGCCCGATCCTTGAGCGCTTTCCCACGCTTAAGCTGATCGTCGACCATCTCGGCCTGCCGCAGATCGATGTCAGCAGCGTCCATCCAAACCTGCCAGCCCTGCTCGCCCTCGAACGCTTTCCGAACGTCGCCGTCAAGCTGTCCACGCTGCCCTCTCGGTCGAAGCGCGGGTACCCCTTTCCCGACGTTCATGACCTGGTGCGCGCGGTGATCGAGACGTTCGGCCCGCGGCGCTGCTTTTTCGGCTCCGACCATACGCAGCAGCTGGCCCGGAAGAGGGCGACCTATCACGAGGAGGTTGATCTGTTTCGGGTCGCGCTGCCCTTTCTCTCAGACGAAGACCGAACGTGGATCCTCGGCCGCGCGGCCGCAGACTATCTTGGGTGGCCGCCGGACGTGCCGTCAACGGCGCTCGCTCGCGGCGGCGATTTGACCTGCTGAGGTCTTCCCGGCGCTTCGTGGGAAGCAGCTCTCTCCTCAGACCCGGTCAGCGTCGCGAGCAGCTGGCGGAGGTCGGCGATCCGATACGGCTTTGCCAACACCCCGCAGATGCCGGCGCGCGCCGCGTCTCGCAGGTCGATCTCGGCTCCCCAACCAGTTGCCAGCGCAATGCGGACGTGGGGGAACTGCTGCCGGAGACGCTCGGCCAGTTCCCATCCGTTCATGCCGGTGCCGAGACCGAGGTCGGTAATGACGAGGTCGGCCGGCCCCTGCTCCAGCAGACGCAGTGCCTCTTCCCCGGAATGCGCAACGAGAACGTCATGCCCTTCTTTCTCCAGCATCAGCGCGAGCATTCGGGCCAGTGCCGGGTCGTCATCGACGGCAAGCACCCGCAGGAACTGCGGCGGCGCCGCGACGTGGCGCGGCGAGGGAGCGGCACCTTCTCCGCGCGCGCCGGGGAAAACGAGATGAAACGCCGTTCCCCGTCCGGGCGCGGAGTCGACCGCGATGCGGCCTCCGTGGCGTTCGACCGTGGTATAGACGATAGATAAGCCGAGCCCCGAGCCGCGTTCCCCTTTGGTGGTGAAGAACGGCTCGAAGATCCGCGATTGGACCTCAGCGCTCATCCCGATGCCGTCATCGGCAACGACCACGTGCACCTCGTTCTCGCGCCGTTCGGCGACGAGGCGGATTGTTCCGCCGGAAGGGAGGGCGTCAACCGCATTGAAGACAAGATTGGTGAATGCCTCGCGGAGGCTTTCCGCCCAGCCGTCGATCACGGTGTCGCCGGCGGTTTCAACGTAGAGGTCGATCGGCCGTCCTTCCTGCTGAGAGGCGTCTCGCCAGCGCGGCGCGGTCAGCTTGGCGACTTCGCGGAGCAATTCGGCGAGGTCGATCGCCGCCATCGGCGCGGTATCCGGCCGAGCGCGCGCAAAGGCTTGAAGCCGGCGGACGACATCCGCGCCGTCGAGCGCCGCTTGGATGATGATGCCGAGCGACTCGCGGAACCGCGTGAAGTCGGGGGTCGGCTCGTCGAGGGCACGCAGTGCCAGTTCGCCATGCCCCGAGATCAGGCCAAGATATTGATTTAGGTCGTGGGCGACCCCGCTGGCCATCTGGCCGAGCGCACGGAGTTTCTCTGCTTGGCCGATCGCCGTCAGCTGACGCTCCGCGACCTTCCGCTCTGAGATGTCGGCAACAGTTGCGAGGAGGAAGGAGGGGTCGTGCGGCCTCTTCTGGGCTCTGCTTATCGTGACATGCCCCCACCGCTCAATGCCCGGCTCACTCACAAAGCGGAGGTCGCCGCTCGCCGTCGTGGCGCGCCCGGCGATCACCGCCTCGATCTCCTCGACCCGCTGTTCCCGGACTGTTTGGTCGATCAGCGACAGAAACGGGGTGCCTGCAACGTGATCGCGCGCGAGAAAGCGGCACAGGCGGTCATTGCTCGCGACGATCGTTCCCGCGGCGTCAAGGATCGCCATGCCGATTGCAGCGTGCTGAAAGAGTGCTAGGAACCGCTGCTCTGACTGTTCGAGTGCTTCAAGAGCGCGGCGGGTGGCGGTTGTTTCGATGAGTGTGGTGACAATTTGGCTGAGGCTGCCGTCAGGGTGAACGAGGGCGCGGGAGAAGGCATCGATCATCAGCGGCTGCCCGTCAGCCGTAAGACATTCGATAGTCGCTTCACTGGCGGCAAGCGAGGCGCCCCGGACAGCGTCCCAGGGGGGCTTTCCCAGGGGCTGCCAGCGCTCGGCGTACTGCGCGAAGTGATAGGCGAGAGCGTCGGGGGTCGTCACGCCTGCCATGCGCACGGCCGCTTGATTCGCGGCGAGAAGCGCTCCGTCAGCGCTGTGGATAAGCACTCCGCAGGCAAGCGACTCGAGCAGCACGCGGCGCAAGTCATGCTCGTCCGTGATATCGACCAGAACACCGAGCGCGCCAACAATCTCTCCCCCGACGCGAACGGGCGCTGCCGAGACGCGAAGAATGCGGTGGTCGGGGTCGAGGATCAGCTCGAGATCGCGTGTCTCGCGCCCTTCCTCGAGCGCTTGGCGGAGAGGTGTTTCGCCGAGGGTCAGCTGCCGATAGGGAGCGGCAGCGTGGAGAAGGCTTGGCGCGGTGGAGGGGCGTCCTGTCGGCAGGAGGGGAAGAGCATCGCCACAAACGCGGGCGAGCGCGCGGTTCGCGATCCTTGGGCGGTCTCCGCGAGGGACGAAGATCACCCCTGCAGCGAGCAGGTCGAGGAGGGTGCGCAAAATCTGCTCAGCCGCGTCGGCATCCGGCCTCGCCTGAGTTTCGCGTTCGATCAGCACCCCGGCCGCAGCGAGTGCGGCAGCATCCAGCAGCGCGCGCTGCTCCGCGCTGAGCGGCGCGGTCCGCTCCACCTGCAGCTGCCCAATCACGCCTTCCCTGCCGCGCAGCGGGATCACGGTCGCCGGAGAGAGTGCTGCATGACCGGCACTTGCCACCCGCTCGCCACGCGCGTCGTACAGTTCGACCCGAGCCGCAAGCTGCCGCGCGATGAGACCGACGAGAGCGCGCGCCCGTTCGTCCCACGTTGCCGTCTCCCAGGCGCCTTCGCCAAACACGCCAAGCTCGGACTCACTTCTCACCGCGTCCTCCGGGCCGTCGCTGTCGGGCGTTGTCGCGACTGGTCATGGCCTGTCGACTGTCTATCACACTGTATCGCATATCCACATAGTTTTCTATCGCTCATCTGTCGGACTGGCGCCAGCGGCACTGGGCAGAGGGACACCCGGACCGGCACAAGGCAGCCTGTTCTCATCGGAGCGCCTGTTTCCCCCAAGCACGTACAATAACGATAACGATCGGTGGCGCCTCGCCGCGCCCGCCGTGTGGAGCGTGTTGTGACGCTTGTTCTCTGCTCGCGCTGCCTGCAAACCAAGCCTGCGCTGGCGGCGAAGCCGCCGGGGAAGTACGGCGCGCTCGTGCAACAGCAAGTCTGCCAAGAATGCTGGAACGAGTGGATGACCATCATGCCGCGCTTCATTAACCACTACGGTTTGAATCTCGGCCTGCCGGAAGATCGTCAACAGTTGCAGCAGGCAATGGCCGAGTACCTGAACCTCCCCGTCTAGGCCGGCTATCTGCTAGCAGCGCTCCGTGGTGATACCTAAACTCGCGCCTTGTGACGGACTCGTCTGCGCCCAGCGCCGAGCTGACCCTGCCCGATTGGCTCGATCCCGCGGCCGTCGTCATCGGCGACCCTCCCCCTTTGCCGGCGTGGCTCGACAGCCCGAACGCGGTTGACGAAGCGCGCACGCTCGAAGAGGCGGCCGCGGTTGTCAACGCGAGTGCCGTTCCTTGCTCAGGCGCAGCGGGCGCTTCGGAACTGCTTCCCCCGGCAGGGCCCGATTTGCAGGAGCGAAAAAACTCCCGTTCGCAGCCGCAGCGCCTATCGGTTCCTCCTCAGACAGCCGCTTCTCCGGACCGGCAGCGCCTCGTCCGGCCGCCGCTTGGTCAAGCGCTGGCCGCGCTTGCTCTCGCAGCCGGCCTTCTCTGCGCCGTGCTGTTCCTTCCCCCTCCCTTCGAAGAGCTGCCGAGCAGCGAGGTGGTGCGTGCTTTCAGCGCCGTGGACCGCCTTCGCCCCGGTCAGCCGGTGCTGCTCGTGCTCGATTATCCCCCTGAACGCGCCAGTGCGCTTGCGCCGCTCGAAGCGTCGGTGGTCCGCCATGCGGCAAGCCGCGGGGCTGTTCTTATCGTGGTCGCTCCTGACCGTCAGCGCATGGAGCAGGTGAGCGCCCTCGCGCCGGGCGCGCTGAGCGCACGCCTGCCCGAGCCGGTCACCCCGCTCGAGCTAAGCCAGCGGCTGGGGCAGCGGGACCGCCGACTGGGCGGCCTCCTCGACCCAGCCGACCGCGTTGCTATCGGGGATCGGCCGGTCGCTCTCGTTGTCGTGGTCGGAGAGCAGCAGGCAGCAGCGAACTGGCTGGCAAACCTGAGAACGGGCCCTGCGCTTCCCGCTCTCGCGATCATCGCTGGGGAGACGTCCAGCCTCGCTCCGCTCCGAGCGTCCGGCCAGGTGCAGGGGGTGCTCCGCGGGGAGCGTGACCTGCGGAGCTATGGGGCGCTTGCCGGCGATGGGGTCCCGCCTGCGCAGGTCGGCGCGATCGCTGCTGGTCCCGCCACGGTCGCGGGCATGCTCCTTGCGAGCGCAGCGCTTGTGCGGCTGGCACGGCGAGCGCTCCGGCGCTGACAGTCTCTGCGGACTGTAAACCGAGGAATTTCGGACTAGGAATTTTATCCCTGACGGACGGCGCTGTCGCGCGGAAGGTCACTCCGCTGCTCGCTCAGCAGCTGACGGGGAGTGCTCGCCGGAGACGGAGATCAGTCTCCGGCTGCCCAGGGGCAGGCGCGGCACCATGATGAGAGGCAGACATCGAGCGCCCAGTCGGCAGCCATCCGGACCCCAGGGCGCTTTGCACAGCGGAGGTCTGCCTTATCTCCCTTCAGGACTTCCCTCATTCGGTCGCGGGCGGTCTCGAGATCCCACACTTCGCCTTGAACTGTCAGGTTGGGGCAGACGATGGTGCGGCGACGGCGGGGGGTCGGGGCGTTCGGTCCCGGGAGTGCAGTGACCACCGGCAGCGTGACAGGCGGCTTGCGTACGGGAATGCCGGCGGTCAGGGAGCTCTTTCCGTAGACACGTTGCACGAATACCTCCACGCTCTGACGGCGGGGCGAGCCCGCTGATCCTCTGCCTCGGCCCCCTGACCGGAATTCCCTCGCTCGCGCCCTCTCAGCACGAGTGTTTCGTATCCGGTTCGCGGGCGTCCCGAAGCCGTGCGAAGGATAGTCCGCAGTCCCAGATGAATCCTAGTGGTTTTTCCACGAACTTTTCCCCAAGCTCTCCCCGGATTCTCCGGAGTTTTCCGGGAGGGGCCTAGCTGACGGGAACTGTTCGGGCGCGGTAGTCAGGGAGCGGCAAAACGGTGCAGGTCCACTCATTGGCGGCGAGCGCTTCGACCGCAGCACGGACGGTGTCGAGAGAGGTGAAGCAGGGAATGCGGCGCTCCGCGGCGGCGCGGCGGATCTCGAACCCGTCGCGCAAGGGGGTAGGACGCCCCGTCACCGTGTTGATCACTCCGTGGACGGTCCCGTCGCGGATGACATCAACGCAGTTCGGGTGGCCCTCGGAGAGCTTCTTGGGGACCTCGACGACAGGAATATTGAGCGCGCGCAGCAGTTCGGCGGTGCCTTCCGTCGCGAAGAAGCGGCAGCCAGCGGCAGCGAGCTGACGGATGAGCGGCACAGCGTCCGGCTTATCGCGGTCGGCGATGGAGAGCAGGAGAGCGCTTCCTGGGGTGATGCGCAGTCCTGCCGCAATCACCGTCTTGACGAGCGCAGCCGCCAAGGTGCGGTCGATGCCCATCACTTCGCCCGTGGACTTCATTTCGGGGCCGAGGAAGGTGTCGACACCCGCGAGCTTCGACATCGAGAAGACCGGCGCTTTGATCGCGACGAGCGGCTGCACGGGCCACAAGCCGCCGCGGTATCCCTGCTCTGCCAGTGTTCGCCCGAGCATGATCTCGGTCGCCAGTTTGACGATCGGCACGCCCGTCGCCTTGGCGAGGTAGGGCACGGTGCGGCTGGCGCGCGGGTTCACTTCCAGCACATACACTTGGCCGGGCGCGCCGTCTGTCCAGCCCTCGGGACGGACGACGACGAACTGCGCGTTCATCAGTCCCCGCACGCCGAGACCGAGCGCGATCTTCGTGCTGTACTCAACGATGCGCTCGATCTCTTCCGGATGGAGATGAGGCGGCGGGTAGATCGCCATCGAATCGCCGCTATGCACCCCCGCCCGCTCGATATGCTCCATCACGCCGGGGATCAGCACCTCAACGCCATCGCAGATGGCGTCGATTTCGACTTCCTTGCCCTCCAGATATTTGTCGATCAGGACCGGGTGCGACCCCGACTGCTCGAACGCCGGTCCGAGACGGCGCACCAGTTCGCTCGGGGTCTGGACGATCTCCATCGCTCGTCCTCCCAGCACATAGCTTGGCCGGATGAGGACGGGATAGCCGATCGTCTGGGCGACGTCGAGCGCCTGCTCGACCGAGCGCACAGCAGCTCCCGGCGGCTGGGGGATCCCAAGCGCGCTCAGAAACTCCTCGAAGCGGCGCCGATCTTCGGCGAGGTCGATCGCTTCGGCGCTCGAGCCGAGCAGCGGAACCCCCGCGCGGTGAAGCGGCCCCGCGAGATTGATCGCCGTCTGCCCGCCAAACTGGACAATCGCCGGGATCGGCTGGTCGGGGCTGCCCTCGTTCTCGAGTACATCGCGCACCGCTTCCTCGTCGAGCGGCTCGAAGTAGAGGCGGTCGGACGTGTCGAAGTCGGTAGAGACTGTCTCAGGGTTCGAGTTGATCATGACGCTGCGGTAGCCCGCTTCGCGCAGTGCCCAGGCCGAGTGGACCGAGCAGTAATCGAACTCAATTCCCTGCCCAATCCGGATCGGGCCGCTGCCGATGACCGCGGCCGCCGGCCCGGGCTCGGGAAGCGCCTCGTTCTCGTCGTCGATCGCGCTGTAGAAGTAAGGAGTGGCGGCCTCGAATTCGGCCGCGCAGGTGTCGACCATCTTATACACCGGGCGGATCCCCCACTGGCGGCGCAGGGCGCGCACCTGTTCGGGGTGCTGGACATCCGCCAGTGCGGCGATCTGGCTGTCGCTCATGCCGGCGGCCTTCGCCTCGCGCAGCAGCGACGACGACAGCGGCTCAGCGAGCAACCGTTGCTCGAGCTGGACGAGCCGCCGCAGTTTGGCGAGAAACCACGGGTCGATCTTGGTCGCGGCGAACAGCTCTTCGATCGTGTGCCCGCGCCGGAGCGCCGCCATCACGGCCCACAGCCGCAAGTCATTCGGGTAGAGGGGAAATGCCGCCAGCGGATAGCCGCCGCTCGCTTGGAGGCGGCGATACTCTGCCGCCCACGCCGGGTCCTCCCATTGGAGTGTCCGCCCGCCGAATTCGAGAGAGCGCACCGCCTTGTTCAGCGCCGCCTCGAACGACCGCCCAATCGCCATCACCTCGCCCGTCGCCTTCATCTGCGTGCCGATCACCCGGTCGCCCGAGGCGAACTTGTCGAACGGCCAGCGCGGAATTTTGACGACGCAGTAGTCCAAGGCCGGCTCGAAGGCCGCCGTCGTCTTGCGCGTCACCGCGTTCGGGATCTCATCGAGACGCTTGCCGATCGCGATCTTGGCGGAGACGCGAGCGATGGGATAGCCCGTCGCTTTGCTCGCCAGCGCCGATGAGCGGCTGACGCGAGGGTTGACCTCGATGACGTAATAGTCCGGCAAAGGGGCCGCGTCTGGCGCAGGACCGCTCGTTCGGGGAGCGGGAGGCTCGCCGACGGGGCGCACCCACGCCGACTCGCGCGGCCGCAGCGCAAACTGGATGTTGCATCCCCCTTCGATCCCCAGCGCCCGGATGATTTTTAGGCTTGCGCTCCGGAGCATTTGATGCTCTTTGTCGGTCAGGGTTTGGCTTGGGGCAACGACAATGGAGTCGCCGGTGTGCACCCCCATCGGGTCGAGGTTCTCCATGTTGCAGACGATGATGCAGGTGTCGGCTCCGTCGCGCATCACCTCGTATTCGAGCTCTTTCCAGCCGAGCAAGCTGGTTTCGACCAGCACCTGATGAATGGGGCTCGCCGCGAGGCCGCCTTTAACAATCCGCTCGAACTCCTCCGGCGTTGTCGCGATCCCGCCTCCGGTGCCTCCGAGCGTAAAGGCGGGGCGGATGATGAGCGGCAGCGGGTGCTCGGCCGCAAACGCGGCGGCTTCCTCCCAACTGGTGCAGGTACGGCTCGCCGGAACCGGCTCTCCAATCGACCGGAGGAGGTCTTTGAACAGCTGACGATCTTCGGCGGCTTTGATCGCTGAGAGCGGCGTGCCGAGAATGCGCACGCCGTAGCGGTCGAGGATGCCGCGCTCGGCCAGTTCGACCGCCAGATTAAGCCCCGTTTGGCCGCCAAGCGAGGGCAGGAGGCCGTCTGGCCGCTCCCGAGCGATGATCCGCTCGAGAAAGTCGGCCGTCAGCGGCTCGATGTACACGATATCGGCGACATCCTCGTCAGTCATGATCGTCGCCGGGTTCGAATTGACGAGGACGGTCTCTATTCCCTCTTCTCGCAGCGCCCGGCACGCCTGAGTGCCGGCATAGTCGAATTCGGCAGCCTGTCCGATCACGATCGGGCCTGAGCCAATGACAAGCACTTTTCGTGGTGGGGTCATCGTTTCATCCCAACGAGCGCCAAGAAGCGGTCGAACGTCTCGCGGTTGTCCCAGGGTCCGGGCGACGCTTCGGCGTGATATTGGATCGAGATCACGGGCAGGTCGCGGTGCGTTAGCCCTTCCACGGTGTGGTCGTTGAGATTGATCTGGCTCACTTCCGCGCCGCCTCGGAGAGTGTCGGGGTCGACGGCGTACCCATGGTTTTGGGCAGTGATGGTCACCTTGCCCGTGATCAGGTCCTTCACCGGATGGTTTCCGCCGCGATGACCGAATTTCAGCTTGAACGTCTTCGCGCCAAGAGCGCGGGCAAGCATCTGATGGCCGAGGCAGATGCCGAAGATCGGCGCCCGTCCGAGGAGCGCCCGCACCTCGCGCACGATCGCATCCAGCTGGAGCGGGTCGCCCGGACCAGGCGAGAGCACAATGCCGTCCGGCTGCAGCGCGAGGATGTCCTCTGCAGAGGTCGCAGCGGGAACGACGGTAGTCCGACAGCCGCGAGCGCGGAGCAGACGCTCGATATTGAACTTGACCCCCAGATCAACAATGACGATGTGCGGCCCGCTGCGGTCGTTGCTGAAATACGGCGTCTCGGTCGTCACCAGCCGCACAAAATCCAGCGTGTCGTATCGCTGCGCCTGCTTCAGGCGCTCGAGCACCGTTCCTGCTCCTTCATCGACGGCGAGTGCGCCCATCATCACCCCGCGGCTGCGCAGCCGCCGCGTCAGCGCCCGCGTGTCGATCCCCGCAATCCCCGGCACGTTCTGCGCCGTCAGGTATTCCGAGAGCGTGGCGACGGCGCGGTCGTGGCTCGGCTCATCGCACGCTTCCCGCACCACGAACCCTGCCACTTGGATGCGGCGCGACTCGATATCGTCGCGATTGACCCCGTAGTTCCCGATGAGGGGATAGGTCATCAGGACGATCTGCCCTGCGTAGGAAGGGTCGGTCAGGATCTCCTGATAGCCGAACATCGAGGTGTTGAAGACGACCTCGCCGACAGCGCTTGTCGGCGCGCCGATACTGCGGCCGCGAAAGATCGTGCCGTCCTCCAAGACGAGGATGGCCGGAACTGCGGTGTCAGCCACGATAGACCACCTTTCCGCCCACGATGGTCAGCACCACGCGGCCGGGCAGCGGAATGCCGTCGAGGGGGGAGTTCTTGCCTTTGGAGAGAAACTGCTCGGCGTCGACTGTCCACGGCAGCGCCGGATGGAACACGGTCAAATCGGCGGTGCCTCCGACCACGATCGTGCCCGGCGATGCCCGGCCGTTGAGATCGCCCAGCACGCGAAGCGGCCCGACGGTGAGCGCTTCGATCACGCGATGCAGCGACAGCGTGCCGCACTCGACCAAGGTGAGCACTGCGCCGAGGGCCGTCTCAAGTCCGGAAATGCCGAACGCGGCCTCGTCGTAGTCGCACAACTTGTCGACGGCGGCGTGCGGGGCATGGTCGGTTGCGATCGCGTCGATCGTCCCGTCGGCGAGCCCCTCAATCAGCGCCTCGACGTCGTCACGCGTGCGCAGCGGGGGATTCACCTTCGTTCGCGTATCATACGCGGCGCGCCGCGCAAGCCGAGTGTGGCCGGTCGCCGGCCACCGCAGCCCCTCGCCGAGCAGCCATTCCTCGGTCATCGTCAGGTGGTGGGGCGTCACCTCGGCGGTGACCGAGACCCCGCTCCGCTTCGCCTGCCGGATCAGGTCGACGCTGCGCGCCGTCGACACGTGAGCGATGTGCAGCCGACCCCCGGTCAGCGCCGCCAGTTCGAGGTCGCGCGCGAGGACGATCGTCTCTGCTGCCGCCGGCCAGCCCCTGAGGCCGAGCCGGGCGGCGACCGCACCTTCATTCGCGGGTGCGCCGCCGGTGAGCGTGAGATCTTCGCAGTGATCGATGACCGGCCGCCCCGTGATGCGGCTGTATTCGAGCGCATAGCGCATCAGCGCCGAGGTCGCGACCGGCCGGCCGTCGTCGGAAAACGCGACTGCGCCCGCCTCCGCCAGCTCGGCCAGCTCTGCAAGCTCCTTACCCGCTTGGCCTTTGGTCACCGCGCCGATCGGGAGAACGCGCACCGGCGACTCTGCTGCTGCCGTCCGCAGGACATACTCGACCACGCTCCGGGTGTCGATGACCGGGTCGGTGTTCGGCATGCAGCAGATGGTGGTGAAGCCGCCGGCCGCTGCCGCTCGGCCGCCGCTGGCGATGGTCTCTTTGTGAGTCTGGCCGGGGTCGCGGAGATGGCAGTGGAGGTCGATAAATCCGGGAGCGATGATCAGCCCGCGCGCATCGATCGTCTCTGCCCCCGCGCTGGGGCGCGCGGCGCCGAGCGCGGCAACGACGCCGTCGCGGATCAGCACGTCGGTCACCGTCTCGGTCCCGCTGGCGGGGTCGATTACCCGCCCTCCGGAGAGAAGGATCTCGCTCATGCCCGCCTCGTCGCCGCCTCGGGCGTTCGGCTCGCCGGCGCGCCGCCGCTCAGGAGATGCAGCACAGCCATCCGAACCGCGACGCCGTTAGTCACTTGGTCTTCAATGGCCGAGCGCTGTCCGTGCGCAGTTGCGGTATCGATCTCCACCCCCTCGTTCATCGGGCCGGGATGGAGCACGAGCACATCGGGCTGGGCGCGCGCCAGCCGCGCGTCGTTGATCTGGTAGAGCCGGCTGTATTCCCGAAGTGAGGGGAGCCGGCCGGCAGCCATGCGCTCGCGCTGGAGGCGGAGCGCCATCACGACCTCTGCGCCTTCGATGGCGCGGTCGAGATTGTGCTCGACGCGCACCGGCGCGGGCAGCCCCGCGGGGAGAGCGGAGGGAAGCAGCGTCGGGGGGCCGCACACGGTGACGACCGCGCCCATCGTCGTCAGCCCCCACAAGTTCGAGCGCGCCACTCTGCTGTGCAGAATGTCCCCCACAATGACCACCCGCACGCCGTCAACTCTGCCGAAAGCATCGCGAATGGTGAGCAGGTCGAGGAGCGCTTGGGTGGGGTGCGCGTGCCAGCCGTCGCCCGCATTGATCACCGAGCCGCGCACATGAGCAGCCGCGAGATGGGCTGCCCCAGCGGCGGGATGGCGCAGAACGATGATGTCGGCTCCCGCCGCATCGAGGGTGCGCACCGTGTTGACGAGCGATTCCCCTTTCTGCACCGAACTGCCGGCCGCGCTTACGTTGACGACATCGGCGTTCAGCCGCTTGCCCGCGATCTCGAAGGAGACGCGCGTCCGCGTGCTCTCCTCAAAGAAGAGGTTGACGATCGTCCGGCCGGTGAGCGCGGGGGTCTTCGGCGTCGCGCGCCGCAGGATTTCGCGCATCGCTTCGGCGGTGGCGAGATATGTCTCGATCTCGGCCCGGTCAAAATCGTCGAGGTCGAGGAGGTGCCGGCGCGGCCCCTCCGGAAGCGGACGCGGCGGCCACGGGAAGGGCGCAGGGGGGCTCATGGCATCCTCCGTTCGATCACGACTTCATCAACGCCGTCGATTTCAGTCAGGTGGACGCGAATTTGCTCATCGCGAGCAGTTGGAATGTTCTTGCCCACGTAGTCTGCACGGATAGGCAGCTCGCGGTGCCCGCGGTCGATCAGAACGGCGAGCTGGATCGCTCGCGGACGGCCATAGTCCATGAGCGCATCTAGCGCGGCGCGGGTGGTCCGCCCCGTGAACAGCACGTCGTCAACAAGGACAACAACCCGGTTGCCGAGGTCGGGCAGCGCGCTCGGACCGATCACCGGACGGAGGGGGCGCTCTTTCAGGTCATCGCGATAGAGGGTGACATCGAGCTGGCCGGCGGGGACAGGATGGCCTTCTAGCCGCGCGATTTGGCTCGCTAACCGTTCAGCAAGGGGAACGCCGCGGGTATAGACGCCGACGAGGACAAGCGCGGCAGCGCCGCGGTTCCGCTCGAGAATTTCGTGGGCGATGCGGGTAAGTGCCCGCCGAATCTCTTCTGCCCCCAGCAGGACGCGCCGTTCGAGAACGCTCATGGTTCTCCGCGCGGGGGAGCGAAAGACACCACGCGCTTTGCGGGGGAGGCTGAGACGCCCAGCACTGCTGCACGCTCCCTTATCGGCCTCACAGGACCGATTTCAAGGAAGTCATTTGAAGTCTAGGGGGACCAGCTCGCCCGATGCAAGCCGTTTGCTGCTCAGCCGGTGGCCGTGATACAGTGACGTGATCGGAGGATAGACAGAAAGCATGGGAAAGCGCGTTTTGGTCGCCATGAGCGGCGGCGTCGATTCGTCGGTTACGGCGGCGCTCCTCCTGCGCGAGGGATACGACGTCGTCGGCGTGACCATGCGCCTCTGGACCAAAGAGCGTCCAGACGCCCCGCCTCATCATCGGGGCTGCTGCTCGATCGAGGAAACCGACGACGCTCGCCGTGTTGCCGGAATCCTCGGCTTCCCGTATTACGTGCTGAACTTCGAGCGGGAGTTCGAGCGGCGCGTTGTCGACTATTTTGTCGGCGAATATGCCCGCGGCCGAACGCCAAATCCGTGCTTGGCGTGCAACCAGTTTCTCAAATTCGATGCCCTTCTCCGGCGCGCCGTTGCGCTCGGCTGCGACTACCTCGCCACCGGCCACTATGCTCGGATTGAGCGCGGGCCGACACGCTACCATCTCCGCAAAGCGCTCGACCTGAGCAAGGACCAGTCGTACGTGCTCTACACGCTGGGCCAGACCGAACTCGAGCGGCTGCTCTTCCCGCTGGGCCGCTTTACCAAGGCGCAGGTACGGGCACTCGCGGCAGCGCTTGGGCTCCCAGTTGCGGCAAAGCCTGACAGCCAAGAGATCTGCTTTCTCCAAGGGCAAGACTACCGAGCCTTCCTGCGCGAGCGGCTCGGCGACCAGCAGCCGGGCGACCTCGTCGATGAAGAGGGACGCGTTCTCGGGCGTCACCAAGGTGCAGCAGGGTTCACCGTTGGGCAGCGGCGAGGGCTCGGGCTCGCTCTCGCAGAACCGCGCTACGTGCTTGCCGTCGATGCCAGCGCGAACCGGGTCGTGGTTGGGCGGGAGGAGCGGCTGTACCGTCGCGTCCTCTGGGCGGGCGCTGTCCACTGGGTGGCGGGAGAGGCGCCCGCTGCCCCCGTCCGCGTTGCGGCGAAGGTGCGCTACCGCACCCCGGAAGCTCCGGCGACGGTCTTCCCGGAAGGAGCGAGGGCGCGGGTCGAGTTCGATCAGCCGCAGCGGGCAATCTCGCCCGGCCAAGCCGTAGTCTTTTACGATGGAGATGAGGTGATCGGAGGCGGAACGATCGAAGCAGTCGAATAGAAGTGGGGGCCGGGCAATCGAGCGTCTGACGCTGTGATATACTCGCGGCACCAGCCCACGGGAGGATCGCCGCTTGGAAACAGCGCGCGACGTATCGATCATCATTCTCGCGGTGTTTGCCATCATCCAAGCGATCGCCATCTCAGCGCTCGCGATTGTGACCCTCATCCTTGTCCGGACAATTCAACGGAAGATCGTGCCTGTCCTTGATCGCGTACCGCCGCTGATGGATCGTCTTACGCCGATCGTGGAGAGCATCCCGCCCATTATCGAGACGGCACAGCGCTCCGCCCATTCCCTCGAGCGAGCTGCTCGCCAAGTAGAGGTGACAGCGGCCTTCTCGAGTGAAAAAGCGGTCAAACCGGTCATCGCGATTGCGAGCTTCCTCGCGGGCGCGCGCGCCACGCTCAAAGCAATCGTGGCTATTGTCACAGGAGGGCGAATCTATGGCTAAGCAGCAGAACGGAACCTCAGGAGAGACCCCGAAAAAGAAGGGGCACCCCTTCCGCAACGGTTTTCTGCTCGGCACCGTGGTTGGTGTCGGGCTCGGCCTCCTCTACGCTCCTCGACCCGGCCGCAAGACGCGCGAGGCGCTCCGAGAGCGGATGGATCGCTTCCCCGAGGAATTCGACGAATTTCAGACCACGGTCCGCGAAGCGCTGATCGACCTGAACACCGTCTTCAAGAACTGGCGCGCTGCCAAGCAGCAGCAGCTGCGGGCGGCGTTCGGCCGCGGCCGTGAGGCGGCTGAGGCGGCGCGGGCCGATCTCCAGCGCGAATATGCTCAGCGCGTCGCGGGCGGGCCGCCGCCCGGGGTCGCCGGCGGACCGCCGCCCGGCGTTGCAGGCGGGCCTCCCGCTGGGGCGCCGACAGGGCGGCCTTCCGGCAATGGCGCAGAGGGAGAGAGCCGCAACGGCGCCAGTTCCTGAAAGGCACGATGCCCCGCCTCAAGGCGGGGCATCAGGATTCATGCTCCAAAGCGGCGGAGAGGGAGGGATTCGAACCCTCGAGGGCTTTCGCCCTACGCGATTTCCAGTCGCGCGCTCTAGACCAGACTAAGCGACCTCTCCACAAACAGAGACGGGGCAAGATGGCGGAGAGAGTGGGATTCGAACCCACGAGGCTCAGCGCCTACTCGTTTTCGAGACGAGCTCCTTCAGCCACTCGGACATCTCTCCGCGCCAATTATAGCCGCTCGGCTGCGGTCGGTGCCCCAGCGTCGCGGCTCGAGAGCGCTTTCTCCCCCTTGCTGTGGCAAGCGCTCTCTGCCCACCGAGGCGGGAGGCCAACGGCAGCGCGCCCAGCACGGCGAGGAAGAGGCCCACTCACAGCAGCGACGCCGCCTCAGAAGGAGCCTGGAGCGATCAGCCAGCGCGTGCTTGCATAGAAAAGAATGCCCGCTACCTCGCGTGCCGCTTGGTAGGCGATCGTCTCGCGTCGGTACACCCGATCATCCGAGCAGGCAGTTTCCACAATAAAGCCGCGGTCGCGAAACAGCCATCCTGCTCGCGGGAGATGATACGGGTCAGAGACGACGATCAGGCGCTGCCAGCCGTAATTGTTCGCCAGCTGCCGGACAAAGATCGCACTCTCCTCAGTGCTCCGAGCGCGATCCTCAATGAAGATCCGCTCGATCGGCACGCCGGCGGCGATCGCCACTTGGGCAATGACAGCGCCTTCGGCAGGAGGGTGGGCACCGACCGCGCCGCTCCCGACAAGATAGGGCGCTTTGCCCTCGCGCCAGAGCGCGGCGCCGCGCAAGGCGCGCTCGCGCAGGGCAGGAGAGGGCCTGCCCCCGGACCAGACGCTCGCTCCGAGCACGACGATTGCGTCAGCGGGTGCAGGGTCTCCGCAGGGGGTCGCCGCGATCGCCCCGGCAGCGGTGCCGAGTGAGGCGCAGAGCAGAAGAGGAAGGGCAGCCGGGATGATCGTGCGGCGGAGCATACTTGAATAGTAAACGCCGTTGACCCTCCCGCTCTTTGACGTCCGAAGCGGCAGCCGCTAGCATCGGCATGTGAGCCGTCCTCCCTTCCGAAATGGCCGCTGGCGCGCTGCCGTCATCGGCAAGCCGATTGGGCACTCGCTTTCTCCCGCCATCCAGAATGCTGCCTTTCAGGCGAGCGGCTTCCCGGCGTGGTACGAGGCGATTGAGGTCGACCCTGAAGATGTGCCTGCCTTGCTCGCGCTCGTGCGGGGCCCGCAGTGGCTTGGCGTGAATGTCACCATTCCCCACAAGGAAGCGGTCGCGCGGCTCATTGATGAGCGAAGTCATGAGGCAGCGCGCGCGGGCGCAGTGAACACGGTCGTCCGGGTCGGCGAAACGCTGGTCGGCCATAACACCGATATCGCCGGCTTTCTGCGCGCGCTCCGCGAGGACGCCCGCTTTGACCCGCGGGGATGCGCGGCCGTCGTTCTCGGCGCGGGCGGAGCGGCGCGCGCCTGTGCCGTCGCCCTTGCCGATGCAGGAGCGCGGCGCATTGTCATCGTCAATCGCGACCAGAGCCGGGCGGAGCGCCTCGCCGCCGACCTTGGAGCGGACCGCATTGAAGCTGCGCGCGGCGAGGAGGCGGCAGACGCTTGCCGCGCTGCGGATCTGCTCGTTAATGCCACCTCCGTCGGTATGCGCGGCGGTCCGGCGCCGGAGGCGCTTCCTCTGCCGGCTGGTTGGCTCCCGCGAGACGGTCTCGTGTACGATTTGGTGTACCGCCCGACGGAAACGCCGCTGCTGCGCGCTGCCATCGCCAGCGGGCTGCCGGTGCTGGGAGGGCTGGCGATGCTGGTCTATCAAGGCGCAGCGGCCTTCGAACTGTGGACTGGAATAGCCGCGCCCGTCGAGCGGATGCGTGAAGCTGCTGCAGCGAAAGTAGAGGAGGCGTCGGCGTGCTCCGATTCCTGACCGCCGGAGAGTCTCACGGCCCCGCGCTGACCGTTATCATCGATGGCCTGCCGGCGGGGATCCCGCTTGATGAAGAATGGATCGCGCGCGACCTTGCCCGGCGGCAATGGGGCCACGGCCGCGGCCAGCGGCAGAAGATCGAACGGGATCGCGCCGTCATTGAGGGAGGCGTCCGGTTTGGCGAAACGCTCGGCAGTCCAATCGCGCTCCGCATAGAGAACAAAGATTGGGAGAACTGGCGGACGAAGATGAGCGTCTCGCCAGTGGAGGAGGCGGTCCCGCCGGTGACGCGGCTGCGGCCCGGCCACGCCGACCTCCCCGGCGCGATGAAATACCAGACCGATGACGTCCGCAATGTCCTCGAACGAGCGAGCGCACGCGAGACCGCCGCTCGCGTTGCGGCGGGAGCAGTCGCTCGCCGCTTCCTCGACGAGTTCGGCGTCACCGTCCGCTCGCACACGGTCGCCATCGGGGGCGTGACCAATCCGATGATGGACGGCGACGAACGCGACATCGATTGGGACGCGGTTGAAGAGTCGCCGGTCCGCTGCGCCGACCCGGTGGTCGGGAAGCGCATGATCGAGGTCATTGACGAGGCGCGGATGGATGGCGACACCGTCGGCGGCATCTTCGAGGTGATCGCCACGGGCGTGCCGATCGGGCTCGGCTCGCATGTGCAGTGGGACCGCAAGCTGTCTGCCAAGATCGGGCAGGCGATGCTTTCGATCAACGCCGTGAAAGGCGTTGAAATCGGCGGCGGTTTTCGGCTGGCACATCTGCGTGGCTCCCAGGTTCATGACGTCATTCGGTTCAACGACGACCCGACGGCCATGTTCAACTGGAGCCACACTACTAATCGCGCGGGCGGGATTGTCGGCGGGATGACCAACGGCGAGGCGATCATCGTCCGCGTCGCGCTCAAACCGATCTCCACCCTCGCGAAGCCGCTTCCCTCGGTCGACCTCCGCACGGGCGAACCGGTGACCGCGCACTATGAGCGGAGCGACGTCTGCGTGGTGCCGGCGGCAGGGGTGATCGGCGAAGCGATGCTCTGTCTGGTGCTGGCAGAAACCTACCTCGAGAAGTTTGGCGGCGACCATCTTGCCGAGACTCGCCGCAACTTCGAAGCGTACGTCCGGGCGATCCAAAAGAAGAGCGCAGGCGACGCCATCGCGCGCGACTCGAGGTTAGAACCAGTCCTGTGAGCGTCCAAGACCTTCTAGGTCTCAATGTCAGCCGCGTCGAACACATCCGCGAGAGGATGCCCGCGCTCGGGCTGAAGCGGGCAGAACTGTTCGTTTTCTCCCGCGAAGAGCTTCCGGAGGTGCGGCGCGCGCTGGAGGAGCAGGGAGCACGGTTCTCCGTGCATACGCCGGTGCCGCGGCCGCGTGACTATCCTTACCCGCTCACATGGACATTCCTGAACTATGCTGACGCGGAACGACGCGACCTCTACTTCTCCCTAGTGCAGGAAACGGTTGAATGCGCGGCCGACCTCGGCGCGGAGTACGTCGTCGTTCACTATCCCGGTCCGATCACGAAGGCCTGCGAAGAGATCGGTCTCGCCCGGCTTTTTGAGATTGCGAACGAAAGCGCCGACCGGCTCGCCGAGCTGAGCGCGCGCACGGGCGTGCCGATCCATCTTGAAGGATTTGGCCCGAGCCCCTTCCTGAACAGCGAATTCATCCTGCGGGTGCTCGAACGACATCCGAACCTCGCCTACTGCTTCGATGTCGCCCACAACCATATCGCCGATCAGCGCGCGGACCTGACGTACTACGAGTTCTTGGAGGCGCTGCTGCCGCGTCTGGGGTCGGTGCACCTCTGGCAGACACGCAGTTACGAGGACTATATCGTTTACCGTCACCTTCCCTTGCATCCGTCGCAGACGCCCGAAGAGGGATGGGTCGATATCGAGCGGGTCGTCCGCACCATCCACCGCGCTCAGCCCACCGTGCCATTCGTGATGGAATCTCCCGGTAGGTTCCCTCACCCGTGGCAGCACCTTGACTACCGCGAAGGCGTCCGATGGTTGCAAGAGATCCTCGCAACATCGTCCTAACCGGCTTTTCCACCACGGGCAAGTCCACCGCGGGGCGGATTGCCGCTGCGCGGCTCGGCTTCGAGTTCCTCGACACCGATGCGATCATCGAAGCTCGCGCCGGGCGGCCGATTGCGGCGCTGTTTGCTCAAGAGGGCGAGGCGTGGTTCCGCGACCTCGAAAGCGCGGTGCTGCTGGAGGCACTGAGCGGATCGCGCCGCGTCATCGCGACCGGCGGGGGAGCGATCCTGCGCCAAGCGAACCGTGAGGCGATGCGCGCCCAGGGGATGGTGGTCGCGCTTGAAGCCGGGGTCGAGGCGATCCTGCAGCGGCTGGAACGCGAGCAGGAGGGGAGCCGACCGCTTCTCGCCGGCGAGGACCCCGCAGCGCGCGTCTCCGCCCTGAAACGGGAACGAGCGCCGCTTTATGCCGAAGCCGACTGGATCGTGCAGACCGACCACCTCTCCCCTGAGGCCGTTGCCGCCGAGATCGTCCGCGCGTGGAACCTCGTCCGCTACCGCATTGCCTCGCCGAGCGACGGAGCGCGGGCGGTCGTCACCACCGGTTCCGCGAGCTATCCTCTCTACGTCGGTGCCGGCATCCTCGCTCGCGTAGGGCCGCTGATCCGCGAATGGGCGAGCGGGGCGGTGTGGGTGCTTGCCGACGCGCGCGCAGCCGAGCTGTACGGCGAGCAGACCCTGCGCTCGCTTCACGATGCCGGCCTGACGGCAGCGCTCCGCGTCATTCCGAGCGGCGAAGCGAGCAAGGACCTCGGCGTAGCGGGCGAGCTGTATCGGTGGCTCGCCGCGCAGCGTGCCGAACGGCGCGATGTTATTGTCGCCCTCGGCGGCGGCGTGACGGGAGACCTTGCGGGCTTTGTCGCCGCCACCTTCCTGCGCGGGCTGGCGCTGGTCCATGTGCCGACGACCCTGCTCGCCATGACCGACTCGGCAATTGGCGGCAAGACCGGAGTAAACCTGCCGGAGGGGAAAAACCTCGTCGGCGCGTTCCATCAGCCGCGCCTTGTGGTGGCCGATGTCGAGGTGCTGCGCACGCTCCCAGAGCGGGAGTACCGCGCGGGATGGGCGGAGACGATCAAGCACGCGCTGATCCGCGACCCGGAATTGCTCGCGCTGCTGGAACGCCATGCCGACCGGCTCCTCGCCCACGATCGCGACCTGCTCGTCGACGTCATCGGGCGGAGCATGGCGGTGAAGGCAGAGGTCGTCTCGCTCGACGAGCGGGAGGATGGGCTCCGGATGATCCTGAATTACGGCCACACTGCCGGCCATGCCCTTGAAGCGGCCGGGAACTACGAGACGCTCCTGCACGGCGAGGCGATCGCCGTCGGCATGGCGGTGGCGGCCGCTCTCGGCGAGGCCATCGGCGTGACGCCCCCGGCGCTGGTCAAGCGGCAGAACGCCCTCATCGCCCGCTTTGGGCTGCCGCTGCGCGCACCGGTCGTGCCGTTCGAACGCGTCCTTGCTGCCCTTGCGGTCGATAAAAAAGTGCGCGGCAAGCGCAATCGCTGGATCCTGCTCGAGGAAGCGGGACGAACGACAATCCGCGACGACGTTCCGCCCGATCTGGTCGTGCGGGTGCTGCGCGAGGTGATGGCGTGACGACAATTCTGGCAGTACGGCGCGATGGACGCGTTGCCCTCGCCGGCGACGGCCAAGTGACGGTGGGAGACACGGTCATGAAGGCACGAGCGCGCAAAATCCGCCGGCTGCACCATGACACGGTCTTAGTCGGCTTTGCCGGCTCGGTCGCCGATGCCCTCACCCTCTTCGACAAGTTTGAGAGCCAGCTTGAAAAGCACCAAGGGAACCTCCGCCGCGCGGCTGTCGAGCTGACAAAGGAGTGGCGAACCGACCGCATCCTCCGCCGCTTGGAAGCGCAGCTCGTCGCTGCTGACCGCGAAACGCTTCTTCTCCTCTCCGGCGATGGGGAAGTGATCGAGCCTGACGATGACGCTCTCGCGATCGGCAGCGGCGGAGCCTACGCCCTTGCCGCGGCACGCGCGCTTCTCCAGCATAGCGACCTTGATGCCGCCGCGATCGCGCGGCGCGGCCTCGAGATCGCAGCCGACCTGTGCATCTACACCAACCGGGAGATTGTGGTGCTGACCTTAGAGCCGCTCGCGCCGAAAGGAGAACCGCGGTGAACCGCCAGCCGAACGAATACACGCCGATCACCCGCGCCCAGACCATCGAGCTTGAGAAGGAGGCGAGCCCAGAAGAAGCGGAGCGGGTGAAGCCGGAAGTGCTCGCCTTCATCCAAGGCCGCGGCGCTCCCTTCTTCGCGTTTCTCACGACGCTTCGGAAAGACGGTCGCCCCCATTGCCGTCCCGTCAGTACGTTCGTCGAGGGGTGGACGGTCGGCACGATCAGCCAAGACCTCCACCTCAAGAACCGTCACATCCGCAACAACCCGATCGTCGGCTATCTCTGGGTCGAGCAGTGTCCGCCGCCGGGCGTTCGGCCGAAGAATGTCTGGATGCAGGGAATTTGCGAGATTATCGATGACCCGGCGGAGATTGCCGACTTCTATCGCCGCCGCGAGGCTGCTCTCGGCCGGGGGGACCCGCATGCCGACGAGGAATGGAACCGCCTTCTGCTGCGAACTCGCCCCCAGTTCGTCCGCGCCGAGGGCTTCCTCGGCAGACTGAAGCCGGCAATCTATCGGACGTTCGACGAGGGAATGTCCGGCTCGTCCAGCCCGTAAGCGAGCAGCTGGCCCGACCAGCTCCGCGCTGAGGCGGGCGCGGCGGCGTTCCGCAGTCCGCTCTCGACGACAATCATCGGCGAGCCGCCCACAAGATAGGTGGTGGGCTCGCCGGGAACCGTGTTCGCCGTTGCCGGAGGCAGCTCGATGAAATAGGCCCCGCCTTGGGGCCGGATCGCGCGCGTCCGGCCGAGTTTATCGACCAGCTGGGCCTCGCCTGCAGCAGCCGGCAGGGTGTAGACGGCAGGAGCGGGCGTCATGTTCCAGAGCACGGTGGTCCTTGTCCCCGGCTTCGAGAACGTGACGCGCACTACCCCTTTTTCGACTGAGCGCGTGGCTGGCCCTGCTCCTTCAAGAAACTTCACCGCCGTCTTCACGGCATGGTAGGCAGGCTTCGGAACGCCATTGGCGCTGACGAGCCCATACGGCTCCGCCCCGCGCGGATACTCCGGATCGTCGCGCATCTTGTAGAAGCCGATGCGTTCAACGCCCGCCGCGAGCGCATTCGCGACCGCCTGAATGATGTAGGAGGCCTGCTCGTCCATCGTGACGCGGTAGTCCGAGCGAGGCAGGGGCGATTGCGGATCGTCGTGCGGGACCACGTTCGTCTCGTTGATCCAGATCGGCTTATCGATCCCGTAGGCGGCGAGCAGCTGCTTGTAGTAGACAGGCACCTCGTAGAGACTGGCGGGGTCGTTGTAGAGGTGCAGCACCACGGCATCGAAGTAGTAGCCGTTCGCCGGCGCAGTTTCGTCACCTGCTGCTACATCGAGGAACCGCTTAAAGAACAGTTCGCGGTTATATTTCTTGTCCCACCAATAGGTCTGGCCGCCGAGTGCGATCGTGACATTCGGATTGACCGCTTTGGCAGCGAGGTAGGCGCGCTTGACGAGACGATAGTAGTCCGTGACAGAGCCAGACCAGCTGTAGATGGGGAAGGTCGGGTCCCAAATATCAGGCTCGTTCCAAATCAGCCAGGTATCGATCCGCCCGCGGTAGGTAGAGACCACTCGCGAGACATACGCGGTCCAGAGATTGTGCGGGTCATCGGGAGCCAGGGCGAAATTGCGCGGCGGGTCGGCCGGCCGGCCGGTCCCATTCGCCCAAGCGGGCGGGCTCATCAGGAGGCCGACGATCGTCCGGCCGGCGGCGAGCTCGGCGTTCAAATCCGGGTCAGGGAAATAGAAGGGGTTCCAATCGTTCGGGCCGTTCGGCTGCAGCCCGTGCCAGAGGAAGGAGACCCGCTGCCAGGAGAGCCCGGCTTCGCTTGCGAGCGCTCCCGCCCGAAACGCCTCCACGGCGCCAAAGATCCCCGTCGGTTTCGAGGGAGCGGACCCTGCGGCCGCGAGCGCCGGTGCAAGAAGGGCGAGAAGCGCGGCGAGTGCGCCGCCAAGGGTTACCGTTCGCACACGCGATCCACGATGCCGAAGATTGGCACCAAGGTTGTAGCCGACCAGGCAAGCCATCGTCAAGATGGCCCCTCTTCTTGGATCGCTGCCGCGCATCGTCCTTCCCGTGAGAGCACGCCGCCTGTCAGTTGAAAGCATCCCCGCTGCACGCTTGGGGAACTGCGTGCTGGCGATCGGCGCATTGCTATACTTCGGCGGAGGCTCTCATCGACCGCGCGCACTTGCTGGAACTGCTCCGTCAGGTCAAGACGGGTGAACTCGATGAGCGGGCCGCTCTTGCGCAGCTTGAGCGGCTGCCGACCGAGGACCTCGGCTTCGCTCGTCTTGATCACCATCGCGCGCTGCGCTGCGGCTTTCCCGAGGTGGTGTACGGAGCGGGCAAGACGCCCGACCAACTTGCCGCCATTGTGCCGCGGCTTGCTGCCGCCTCTCCCACGGTGCTCGTCACGCGGGCTGAGCGCGCCGGGTTCGAAGCGGTCGCGGCCGTCGTGGCAGATGCCGTCTACTATCCGGCGTCGCGCGCGATTGTGGTCGACCGGCGCGCCGACCGCTCCGGGACTGGGCTTGTCGCGGTCGTGGCTGCCGGCACTGCGGACCTCCCCGTTGCGGAGGAGGCGGCGCTCACCGCAGCGCTGATGGGCGCGCGCGTCGAGCAGTTCACCGATGTCGGCGTGGCAGGAATTCACCGCCTGTTCGCTGTCTTGCCGACGATCCGGAAGGCGCGCGTGGTCGTTGTTGTCGCCGGGATGGAAGGCGCGCTGCCGAGTGTCGTCGCCGGCCTCATTGCGCGGCCTGTTATCGCAGTGCCGACCAGCGTCGGCTACGGCGCCAATTTTGGCGGGCTCTCGGCGCTGCTGACGATGCTGAATTCGTGCGCTAACGGGATCGGCGTCGTCAATATCGACAACGGCTTCGGCGGCGGGTATCTCGCTGCCCTCATCAACGCGACGCCGGAGGAAGAGCATGCATGAGAAACTCGACCGGCTGCGCGCCATCATCGGCGAGCTCGGGAGCGCGCTTGTCGCATTCTCCGGCGGGGTCGACAGCGCCTTCGTTGCCGCGATCGCCTACGACACGCTCGGCGACCGCGCGCTCGCCGTGACAGCCAACTCGCCCACCTTGCCGGCGCGCGAACTGGCAGAGGCGAAAGCGATCGCGGCGCAGATCGGCATCGCGCATCGAGTCATCGAGACGAACCAGCTCGAACACGCCGCCTTCGTCGCCAACAACCCCGACCGCTGCTTCCACTGCAAGGTCGATCTCTATGAGCGGCTTGTTCCCCTCGCGCGCGCCGAGGGATATGCCGCCATCCTCGACGGGCTGAACGTCGATGACTTAAGCGACCACCGCCCCGGCCGCGACGCAGCGGCACGGTACGGCGTCCGCAGTCCGTTGGTCGAAGCCGGCCTGACCAAGGCGGAGATCCGGGCTCTTTCCCAAGAACGCGGGCTTCCGACGTGGGACAAGCCGGCAATGGCCTGCCTCTCCTCGCGTATCCCGCACGGCACGCCGGTGACGCTCGAAGCGCTGCGGCGGATCGAAGCGGCAGAGGAGGCGCTCAAGGCCCTGGGCTTCCGCCAACTGCGGGTGCGCGACCACTACCCCGTCGCTCGGATCGAACTGCCAGTCGAGGATTTCGCTCGGCTGCTGGATGAGCCGCTGCGCCGGCAGGCGCTGGAGGGGATTCTCGCCGCAGGCTATCGCTTTGTCACCCTTGACCTTGCCGGCTTTCGAAGCGGCAGCCTCAACCCTCTCTCCCTCCTCGGGCTCTCCACCGGGTAAGGCGTGCGGGCCGCCTACTTCGACGTCTTTGCCGGGGCGAGCGGCGACATGCTGCTCGGCGCGCTCATCGACGCCGGCGCCTCGGCAGCGGAAATCACCGCGGCTCTGCGCACCCTTCCGCTGGAGGGCTGGGGGCTGGATGTCCGACCGGAGCACCGCGGCGTTATCGGCGGCACCCGGGTCGAGGTGTGGGTCGATCCGGCCCTTTCTCAGCCGCAGCGCCGGCTCGCCGACATTGTCGCCGCGGTGGAGCAGTCGCAGCTGCCCAGCCGCGTCAAGCGCGATGCGGCCGCGGTTTTTCGAGCGCTGGCGGAAGCCGAGGGCCGCGTCCATCGCCAGCGGCTGGACGATGTCCACTTCCATGAGGTCGGCGCTGTCGACTCGATTGTCGATATCGTCGGCGCGGTGGTAGCGCTCGAACTGCTCGGCATCGAGCAGGTGTTCGTCTCTTCGGTGCCGCTCGGAGGCGGGATAGCCCAGACCGCGCACGGAAAGATCCCGGCCCCTGCCCCAGCAACCCTCGAACTGCTTGCGCGTGCCGGCGCGCCGGTGCGGCCAAGTTTCGGCGCAGCGGCAACAACCGAGATGGTCACCCCCACCGCGGCCGCCTTCTTCGCGGCCCTCGGCGTCTTCGAGCAGCCGGCGCTTCGCCTGACCACAGTTGGCTACGGCCTCGGGGCACGCCGCCTTCCTGACCTGCCGAATGCGCTGCGCGTGCTGATCGGCGAGCGCGACGAGCCCTCCGCCCCGCTCCTCCTCCTTGAAACGAATATCGACGATCAGCCGGCGGAGCAGCTCGGCTACGTGCTGGAACGCCTCTTCGCTGTCGGCGTTCGCGACGCGTGGTTCACTCCAATCCAGATGAAAAAAAGCCGTCCCGCAGTGATGATGAGCGTCATTGCGGAAGCAGCCCAAGAGCGCGAGATCGCCGACCTCCTTCTGCGCGAGACCAGCACGCTCGGCGTGCGGGTCATCCCGATCCGCCGCCACGAAGCTGAGCGGGTTGTCAAAACGGTCGAAACGCGCCTCGGCCCCGCTCGTGTCAAAGTGAAACGGCTCGAGGGACGGCCGGTCGCCGCCGTGCCGGAGTTCGAGGATTGCCGGCGTCTCGCCCTCGAGCATGGGCTGCCCATCGCTGAGGTGTACCGTCTCGTCGAGAGCGCGGCGCGCGGCGCGATGGACTAGTCCAAGCACTCGAACGGCCGGCCGACACCGCCTCCGCAGCCCACCACCAGATGTGGTACAGTCGGCAGCAAGCGACAACAGTCCACGGCCCGAACGGGGCGGAGTGACCGATGAAATGCCCATACTGCCACCACCGCGATTCCAAGGTGGTTGACTCTCGCGATAGCGAGTTGAGCATTCGTCGCCGGCGCGAATGTCTCAACTGCGGACGCCGTTTCACCACGTACGAACGCGTCGAACTTGCGCCGCTGATCGTTTCGAAGCGCGACGGGCGGCGCGAGGAATTCAGTCGCGAGAAGCTGCTCGCGAGTGTGCGCAAGGCGACGGACAAGCGTCCAGTCGCGCCGGGACAGGTGGAAGCGATCGTCGAAAGCATTGAAGCGGAACTGAACCGTCTGCCCGGCAATGAGATCGCAACCGCTGAGATCGCCGAGCTCGTTATGGCGCGCCTGCGCCAGCTTGATGACATCGCCTACATTCGCTACGCAAGCGCCTACCGCGAATTCGGCGACCTCGAGCGGGTGCGGGAAGAGCTTGAACGTCTTGCGACAACGCGAGAGCGTGAGCGGCAGCTGCGCGCTCAGCCTCCGCTGTTCTCGCTGGACGATTTCGAGACCGTTGCTCGCACCGAGCGCGCGCCGACGCGGTAGTTCTCCTGCTCGCCGAGCAGGCTGACGACCAACTGGCGCGCCAGCCGCCCCGACCGTCCGGAGTGCTGGATCTCCCAGTGGATGGCGCGCTGCCGGAGCTCCTCGGCCGAAAGAGTGAGGCCGGCTTCGGCCGCAATCGCCTCAACCATCCGCAGATAGAGCGGCCGATCTGGAGGGGGAAAGAACACCCGGATCCCAAAGCGGTCGGCGAGCGACAGCTTCTCGTCTTGGCGTTCGCGGGCGTGGACCTCGACCTCGGCCGACCGCTCTGTCCACAGTTCGGCGACTAGGTTGTGTCGGTTCGAGGTCGCGTAGACGAGCACATTCGGGGGGCGGGCTTCGATGGTGCCGTCGAGCAGGGCCTTCAGTTCCTTGTACTCGCTCTCCCCTGCTTCAAACGAGAGGTCATCAACGTACAGGATGAACCGCTCGTGACGGTGACGAAGCGTCTCGACGATCGCGGGGAGGTCGCCGAGATCGGCTTTCGCGACTTCGACCAAACGGAGGCCGCGGTCGCCGAAGCGGGAGAGGAGCGCTTTGATGGTTGACGATTTCCCGGTGCCGCGTGCGCCCGCGATGAGGACGTCGTTTGCCGGCAGCCCCGCGACAAACTGCTCGGTATTGCGGATCACCGGCGCGCGCTCCCGCTCGTAGCCGACCAGCATTTCGAGCCGCGGCAGGTCGGGCGCGTCCACGCCGCAGAGGCGGCCGCCAGCCCAGCGGAAGGCGCGGTAGCGGCGAAAGATCCCGCTACCGCGCCGGTAGGCCGCGAGGAGCGTTTCGAGCGCAGTTTCGGCGTCTGGGGCAGCAAGCAGCGCCGCCTTCTCCTGCTGACGCTCTGGGTCAGCGGGCTGAACCGGCAGCGGACAGACCTCTGTCCACGACTGTGCCGCTCCTGAGAGCGCCTGACGCACGCCGCGAAGGAGGCGGAAAAGGACCCCCAGTTCGTCGCGCGCGCGACGGCGGATCGCCTCGCCCAGCGGGGCATCCGGAGCGCGGTCGAGCTTCTGCGCCAGCACATTGCTGTCCGCAAGGAGGCGGTCGAGCATCCAATCGGTAAAGGCATCGCCGACCACCGGCGCCGCGGCAAGCTCGGCTCGGGCAACAAGCGCGAGGCTGAGGCGCGCTTCCGCCGCCGGTCCGGCAGCGGTCGGCGCGGCGCTCAGCGCGGCCTTGAGCAAGGAGCCGATTTCATCCTCGAAGATCCCGGCGAAGAGCGTCAGTTCCTCGAGCGCCTCGCTCAGAGCCGAGGGAAGATCGGCGGAGCGATCGTGCATGATTCTGCCCACCCTTTGCGCATGCAGCGATGAATACGACCTGTCATTTCTGCGATGGCGAGCATCCGCTCGATGCTGCGGGAGCGCTCCTCTGCCGGCCGAAACGCCGCTTCAAGAGCGCGTTTGAGGCGGCACTCGGCGCGCCGCCCCATCGCCAAGTCGAGGTTCTGCTCGGCCGGGTGGTCTTCCTCGGCGAACGGCCGAACCCGGAGTTCGTGCGGTCGCTGCTCGAGCGGATCGCCCGCGACGGCTGGCCTGCCTAAATCCGCAAGGCGGTAATTTCGCGCGAGAGCGTGTTGCCCTTGATATGAATCCGCACATGGGTCACGCGCAGCCGGATCGTTCCGCCGGCTGTCTCGAGCGTAAATTCGTCATTGCGCTCGAAGCGATAGTCGCTGTCGATCGTCGCGAGCGATTTGGCTCGAGCGCCGCTAAAGGGGTCGGCCTCGAAAATCTCGGTGCGCATCGCTCTCTCCTTTCCTGCAGTGTAGCGGAATTGTGGGGTTGTCACCGGCGAGTACGATTCCAGGGAAAGAGGTCGTCCTGCCACCTTGGGAGGCTGGAACGCGGGGCGCAGCGCGCGCTGGCGGGTCGTCGCGCCGGCGAGCGCGGGTTCGGACAAGCACCAACGCCTCGCGCTGACCGGCTCTGAGACGAGGGCGCTCCCCTGCGGCGAGCAGCCCTCTGCACGCTGCTGTTTGAGGGGCAGGAGCAGCGGTTCCTGAACGGTCGCGGGCGCGGCAAGAAGAAAACGCCCTCCCGCCCGAGCGCGCTGGCGGTGCGTTCCGCTGCTGCGGTTCTGACACGATCTCTTCGCTTGGTGTGAACGATACGGGGTGTCCGTCTGATGCTGGAACCGCAAGCGCACTTTCGTTGACAACGTCGGTCCTTGTTGAGCAGGAAGGAACTCGGCGCTGCCAAGAGGCTGCGCGCGCCGCGAGCTACGCTGCCCTCTCCGCGATCGCGAAAGGGCCGCCGAAAGGGGCCGCAGCCGGGAGAATGCGCCGCCGACGGAGCGGCGTATTCCCGCCCTCCCCTTGGCGCGCCGGCAGATTGCGGTCAAGCTGAGCCTTGCCCAGCGCCGGGCGCAACCTCATGCCCGAGCGGCCGCGATCACTCGGGAGTGTGTGATGCCTCGTGCTCGCCTCGATACTGCGACGGTAATTCGAGCTGCGGCGGAGCTCGCGGACGAGCGTGGTCTCGACGGCGTCAGCTTCACCGCGCTCGCAGCGCGTCTAGGAGTTCGCGGGCCGTCGCTCTATCACCATGTCGCTGGACCCGCCGCACTACGCCGCGCGATCGCCTCGCTTGCCTTCACCGAATTGGCGGACCGTCTCTCTCGGGCGACAATCGGCAAGGCGCGCGACGAAGCGGTCTATGCGCTTGCCGAAGCGTTTCGCGACTATGTCCGCGCGCATCCCGGCCGATACGCCGCAACCGTCCCCGCGCCGCCGCCGGAAGACCGGGAACTCGCGCGCGCGAGCCGCGAAGTGCTGCGCGTGGTCCTCGCGGTGCTCGCTGGCTACGGCATCAGCGGTCCAGACGCGGTTCACGCCACGCGGCAGCTGCGCGCCGCAATGCATGGCTTCGCGACCCTCGAAAGCGCAGGCGCCTTCGGCGCGCCGATCGACTTCGATGAGAGCTTCCGCCGCCTGATCGCGACGGTTATCGCCGGCGCCCTCCGGCCGGCCGCAGGGTCAAGTTCGCTCAGCTAGCGCTCCTGACGGCTCCCGATGAAAAGCGGGGCCAAAGGATGGCGGGCGGCCAGCGCGCCGTGTCCGCGAGCGCACGCCCCCTGCTTGAGCATGGCGCTGCTTCAGAGTGGGAGAGCAGCTGGCATCCGGGGGGAGGGGTGCGCCGGCTACCCGCTAGCCTTGGCGCAGTTGGCGGCTGAGATAGTATTCGAGGCCGATCTGGCGGATGATCTCAAGCTGGGTCTCAAACCACTCGACGTGCTCTTGTTCCTCGCGGATCATCTCCTCGAGCATCGCTCGGGTCGCATAGTCTTCGGCGTCATTACAGACCGCGATCCCGGCCTGGAGGGTCGCGATCGCCCCGAGTTCTGTTTCTCGCCCGAGATGAAGCATCTCCTCGACGCTGCTGCCAACACGCAGCGGGCTGAGACGCTGGATATTCGGCTTTCCTTCGCGGAAAAGGATGTATTTGATCAGCGCCTCGGTATCGCGCATCTCCTCGATGCTCAGCGCGCGGAAGCGGTCATGGAGCAGCTCGAACCCCCAGTTTTGGCACATCGCAGCGTGAATAGCATATTGGTCGACCGCTGTCAGTTCGTTGGCCAATGCTTGGTTCAAGATATCGAGAACAGCTGGGTCCGACTTCATGAGAGCGCTCCTTTCTGTCGCCGCTATCGGGCGCGGGCAGCAGCGTCCGCGCTGAGCAGGACGCAAGCGGTGCGCGGCGGAGACAATGGATTAGTATTAGCGAACTTTTGAGATTAGGCAATACTAATCATTTTTCTCTGCGGTGAGCGGCAGGAACGCGCGCTCTCCGGCAGCAGCGGAACGACGCGACGTCGGGAGCAGAGGAGGAGGCGGCGGCAGTATTGAAGGTCAGGCAGGAGCGAGGCGAGCGTTCTGTTTCCTCGCTCTGCGGCGCTCGGCCGGCGTGCCGGCAGAACGACAGCCCGCCTGACTCGCGGAGGGATGGCGGAGGCAGGCGGGCGGCTGGCGTCGCCGTCGCGGCCAAGCGGCCGCTGACGGTCCATCTTTGAACGGGGGACAGTTCCTACGCCGGCTTATAGGCGAACCAGCGGCTGTGGTGCGCCGACGTGCTGCTGGGGAAGTTTTCGATCTCAGAGTCCGGGCCCGCGCTCGTCTGGAAGCCTGCGGCGCGCAGGGCGGCCGGGAAATCCCAGTAGGCCCAGCCGAGTTCGTACGGCTCGGCGTTGTCGCGAATGATGAATTCGCGCAGGTAGGCGTCGAGGGGGTTCCATTGCGGCGCTTGGCCAACATCCATCACCGAGAAGAGGCCGCCCGGGCGAAGAACGCGGTACACTTCGCGCACCACCTGCTCGCCAACCTCGACGGGCACTTCATGGAAGAGGATGAAGCAGTGGACGATATCGACGCTGTTGTCCGGCAGCTTCAGGTCCTCCGCGAGCATCTGGGCGAAGGTGACATCGAGCCCCATTTCGACGGCGCGCTTGTGGGCATAGCGCAGCATCGGCGCTGAACAGTCGATCCCCCACACCTCAGCGTGCGGCAGCCGCTCTTTCCAGGCTGTCGTGCTTTGGCCGATTGCGCACGCGAGATCGACAACCCACTCGACCCGGCCAGCAGGGAGGGGAACGCTGTTCACCATGTTCCGCTGGAGGGAGTCGTCATCATTCTTGCCGCCGAACAGCAGTTTCGTGCCGTAGTGATAGAAATAGCCGGCGAGCGGATGATCCGCGTAGCCTCCCGGTTGACGATGGAAATACACCTTGGTGTAGTACTCCGGCAGCTTCAGCGTCGGGTCCAGCAGGAGCCGGCCGGGACCGCGGCTGGCGAATTCCTCCAGTTCGCGGAGAAGCTCCGCTTCGCGCTTGCCGTATGTCTCGAGCAGCGCGACGCCCCGCATGTCTTGGGTCGAGCGGAACAGCCGCCGGTGGGCCTGCAGGATCGGCAGCGCATCAAGCTCAGCGCGGATCTCCTCTACTGAGGCCGGCTTGCGGCCGTGGCGCGCTTCGAAGGCAGCCTCGAGCTGGGCATACCGCTGCTGGAGGGCCGGGGTCAGGTCGTTGATCGCAAAGACACGCATCCCCTCAATGAAATCGAGGTACGCGGCATCGTCAGCGTCCGTCGCCCCGTCAAGCGTGCCGATGCGGCGGGGGAACACATCAACCATTATCTCCTCCAAACATTGCCTCTTTCTTCCTCAGTGTAGACGACACGCGCAAAGATGTGCACCCGGCGCGATTTCGCGCCTCTCGCAAGCGCTCTTCCTGCAGCAGCGATGCCCGCGAACTGCAGCTGTTCGCGCTCCGCGGTGAAGCTGGCGTGCTACAATCGGCCGAAAGAGGGGTCTCATGACCGCGACCGATATCGTTGCCCTGCTGATCCTCAGCTTCGTAGTTCTCGTCCTCGGCGCGATCATCGTACCGGAATTCCTTCGCCGCCCCTCGATGAAGCCGTGAAAGTTGAAGAGTTGATGGACCGTCAGCCATTGACGGCCCGCCCCGAGACGCCTGTTCGCGAACTGGCGCGCCGCATGTACGAGACGCGCCGCAGTTCGGTCCCCATCGTCGATGAGGCGGGGCATGTTGTCGGCATCGTCACGATGACCGACCTCGTCGCCCGCAACGCCAATCTCCACTTCCCGCGGTATATCCAGTTGCTCGATAGCATCATCTATCTCGAGAGCACGAAGGAGTATGAAGAGGAGCTCCGGCGGATCCTCGCCTCGACCGCGGGCGAGCTGATGACGGCTCCCGCGCGAACCGTTCGTCTCGGCAGCGACGCCGGTGACGCTGCGGCGGAACTGTTTGAGCAGAAAATCACGGCGCTTCCAGTCGTGGACGATGCTGGTCGGCTAGTGGGACTGCTCAGCCAGTATGAGTTCCTTAAGCTGATCGCCGAAGAGCCCGCTCCCGCCGAGTGAGCGTCCCCCTGACCGTCTGCCGCCTGCGGGAGCAGCCGGCCGGGAGGATGAGGGCTGACTGCTGCGGTTCTCTTCGACCGACTGGTGGGACGTCGGCGTGAACATCGTTCTGCTTGGCTGCTTTGCGCTGTCGCCCAAAGGCACCGTCGCTCAGCGCGCCTTGCCGCTTGGCCGAGCGCTCGCCCGACGGGGGCACCGCGTGACCCTGCTGATCCCGCCGTACGACAATCCGCAGGAAGCAGGGCAGACCTGGACGGAGGAGGGCGTCCGCGTCGAAGCCTTGACGGCTCGGTTCGGCCTGCTCGGCTGGACCGCGGCGCTCATCCGTCGCGCGCTTGCGCTCCGCCCCGACGTCATCCACGCCTTCAAGCCGGTCGGCCCTTCCGGAGCAGCGGCCTTCCTGCTCGCCCGGCGTTTCCCGCTCGTGCTCGACCTCGACGATTGGGAAGGGTGGCGCGGCTTTGCCCGCGTGGGCGGCTACCCGTTCCCGGTTGCGGCGGCGATGGAGATCCAGGAGCGGCTGACTCCGCGGCGAGCGCATCAACTGACGGTGGCGAGCCGAGCGCTCCGAAAGCGCGAAATCGGGCGCGGCTGCCCTCCGTCACAGCTCCACTACCTCCCGAACTGCGTCGACGCGGCGGCCGTGGCGGGCGACCCTCCTTCTCCGGAGGCAGTCGCCGCCTTTCGCGCGGCGGTCGGAGCGACCGACTGCCCGATCGTCCTTTTCGTGGGACATGTTCCTGCCCACAACGACCTCGACCTTGCGCTCGCGGCGCTCGCCCCGATCGCAGAAAGCAGCGTCGACTTCCGCTGGGTGGTGGTGGGTGACGGGCCCGGACTTCCTCCGCTTCGGGCAGCACTCCCGCCCGCTCTCGCCGAGCGGACCCGGTTTCTCGGGCGGCTGGCGCGGCCGGCGCTCCGCGTCGCGTTTGCGGCAAGCCGGCTGCTGCTTGTCCCCGCGCGCGACACTCCCATCAACCGCGCGAAGTGCCCGATGAAGGTCGTTGATGCGCTCGCTGCTGGGCTGCCTGTTGTCGCCCCGGCGATCGGCCAGCATCTCGAGTACATCGTTCACGGCGAGACGGGGCTCCTCACTCCAGTCGGCGACCTGCGAGCGCTGGCAGCGGCCGCACGCCAGCTCCTCGTCGACCCCGCGTTCGCCTCGCGGCTTGGGAGAGCGGCCGCCGAACGGATGCGGCATGGCTTTACCTGGGACCATTGGGTCGGGCAAGCGGAGCGCGCATACCGCGCCGCTGCAAACGGTATACCATTCTAGGGAGATTTGGGTGAACCTTCTGGAGAGAGCGATGGCTGGTCCGCTCGTCGGGGTACGGGTCCTCGATCTCACCTGGGCTCTTTCCGGCCCCTATGCGACGATGATCCTCGCTGACCTTGGCGCAGAAGTAATCAAAGTCGAGCGGCCGCCTGCCGGCGACATCGCCCGGGAAAATGGACCGTTCATCGGCGATGTCTCGTCCTATTTCTTCTCGATCAATCGCGGCAAGCGGTCGATCACGCTCAACCTGAAACATGAGGAAGGCAAGCGCCTCCTGCGGGACCTGGTAAAGCATGTCGATATCCTGACCGAAAATTTCGTCCCCGGAACGATGGATCGCCTCGGGCTCGGCTACGAGGTGCTGAAAGCGGAAAATCCCCGGCTGATCTACGCGGCGACCTCAGGGTTCGGGCAGACTGGTCCGTACCGCCACAAGCCGGCGATGGACGTCATCGTTCAGGGGATCTCGGGCTTGATGAGCATCACCGGACCGGAGGGCGGCCCGCCTGTTCGGGTCGGGACCTCCATCGGCGATATCGCCGCCGGGATGTTCACCGCCATCGGCATCCTCGCCGCGCTGCACGAGCGGGAGCGGAGCGGGCTCGGCCAGATGGTGGATGTCGCCATGCTCGACAGCCAGATTGCCATCCTGGAAAACGCCCTCGTCCGCTACTTTGTCGCCGGAGAGGTGCCGAAGCCGCTCGGAACGCGGCATCCGATCCTGACCCCCTTCCAAGCCTTTCCGACGAAGGACGGCTACATTGTGCTGACGCTGACCGGCGGCGGCGAGAATATCTGGGCACTCTTCTGCGCCAAGATCGGGCTGTACGAGTACATGGACGACCCCCGCTTCCAGACGAACGCCTCCCGCACCGAGCATCATGCCGAGCTGGAGCAGATCGTTTCGGCGGCGCTTCGCGAACGGACAACGGCCGAATGGCTCGCCGAGTTCGAAGAGCTCGGGATCCCCTGCGGCCCTCTGAATACGATTGCCGAGGCAGTCGCCGACCCGCAGGTGCGCGAGCGCGGGATGATCGTTCCTCTTGTGCATCCGCGCGCTGGCGTGATCCCGGTGAGCGGCAGCCCCGTAAAGCTGTCGCGCACGCCAGCCGATGTCAGCCGTCCTGCTCCTGAACTGGGCGCCGACACCGATGCCGTGCTGCGCGAACTGCTCGGGCTGTCCGACGAGGAGATCGCCCGCTTGCGCGCGGTCGGCGCAGTGTGAACGCTCCTCCCTCCCTCGCGGCATTTCTCGGACGGGTTGCGTTCATCGCTGCCACGGCCTTCGGCGGCGGGATGAGCGTGCACTACTACCACCATTTCGTCGAGCGGACAGGATGGCTGCGCCGCGATGAGTTCTTTCAGGACATGACCCTCGCGCAGCTGCTGCCGGGGCCCAACATGGTCAATGTCGTCGCTATCATCGGGCAGCGGCTGTACGGCCCGCGCGGCGCAGCGCTCGCCACGATCGCCGTGCTCCTGCCCGGCACGGTTCTCCTTGTCGCCCTCGGGTCGTTCATTGCCGCAGTCTCGAGCGGCCCGGCGACGCTCCGCGTGCTCGACGCGGTGGCGGCGGCCGCTGCCGGGCTGCTCGCTGCCACGATTGTCCGGCTTGCGCCGAGTGCCAAGGGCGTGCGCGGCAATGTGGGCATCGTCTTCGTCCTCGTCCTTCTGCTTGCAGTGGTTCGCCTGCCCATGGCGCTGGTCCTGCTCGTCGTCGTGCCTGTCGCCATCGTTCTCAATCGGCCGAGGGCACCATGATCGACTTCCTCACGCTCTTCCTCGTCTACCTCAAGCTGGGTGTTCTCGCCATCGGCGGCGCGGCGGCAGTACTGCCGGAGATGTATCGCGAATTTGTCGTCATCCGGGGGTGGATGACCGACGCCGAATTCGCGCACGCCTACGCCGTCGGTCAGCTCGCGCCCGGACCAAACATGCTGATGCAGGTATATGTCGGCTACCAGCTGGGAGGAGTGGGGGGAGTGCTCGCCGCCTTGCTCGGCTTCTTCGCTCCGACCGCCGCCCTTTGCGCGGCGTTCAGCCGCTGGTGGTACGGGCGCGCGGGGTCGGCGTGGACCGCGGCGCTGATGCGCGCCCTCGCGCCAGTCGCGCTCGGGCTGCTCCTCAGCGGCCTCTGGACGGTCGGCCACGCCGCGATCGTCGACCTGAAAACGGCCGCAATCGCGCTCGGCGCGGCCGCGCTGCTGCTTGGATGGCGGGTCAATCCGCTGCTCGTCATGGCGCTCGCTGCCGTTGTGGGCTACATCCTGCCGGGATAACTTGTCGCTCTCCTCACCGGCCGCTACTCTGCCCCCATGCGTCCTCTTGGCGGCATCGCGCTGAGCGCGCTTATCGGAGCGGTTGTCTTCTCTGCAAGCTGGACGGCGACGGACCCAAGCCCGGCGCCGCGGGCGAGCGGTCAGCTGGCGCATCCCCTCCTCGGCGTTCACACTCGGCTGACCGACGAAGTGGAGCCGTGGAAAATCCGGCGCACGATGGAGATGGTGCGGGAAATGGGGGCGCGCTGGGTCGTCGAGTATTTCCCCTGGACGTACATCGAACTGGCCAAGGGACAGTATGACTGGGCGCATGCCGATCTGGTGGTCGATGCGGCGTATGAGCAGGGGCTGACGCTGGTCGCTCGGATCGATCATGTGCCGGCGTGGGCGAGACCGCCGGGCACCACAGACCGCTATATCGACAGCCGCGGCATTCAGGACTACGGCGATTTTCTCGCCGCGTTTGTCCGTCGCTATCGGGATCGCGTCAAGCACTACATCGTCTGGAATGAGCAGAACACGACGATGGAATGGGGCTTTCGCCCGGTCGACCCGGAAGGATACGTTGAACTGCTGAAGGTCGCTTACCGCCGCATTAAGGAGGCGGACCCAGAAGCGATTGTCCTTCCCGGTGCGCTTGCGCCGACGCTTGAGCAGTCTCGCGACGCGCTGGATGACTTGATCTACCTCCAGCGCATGTATGACGCCGGCGCGAAGGCGTATTTCGACATGATGAACATCCATGCCTATGGCTTGCGGAGCCCTCCCGACGACCCGCCCTCGCCCCAGCGGATCAACTTTGCGCGCGCCGCCCTCATCCGCGAGGTGATGGTGCGCAACGGGGACGGCGACAAGCAGGCGTTGATCAGCGAAGCCGGCTGGAACGACCATCCCCGCTGGACAAAGGCAGTTCGCCCCGCGCAGCGGGTCGAGTACACGGTGCGCGCCCTCGAGAAAGCAGAGGCAGAGTGGCCGTGGCTCGTTGGGCTCTGTTTCTGGACGTTCCGGCTTCCTTTTCCGGCGCGGAACTACAACGACTACTACACCTTTGTCGATGCCGAGTTCCGGCCGAAACCTGTCTACAACGCGGTGCGCGCATGGGCGCACCGCTCAGGAGCGCTCGCGGCTGGACCGTAGCAGAGGGGCTGCGGATATCTCCGCCTCCTCGTCCTCGCTGGCCTCCCCTCGCAGGCCGTCCCCTCGCTCCTGCGGCGGGAGGCAGCCCGCTCCGCTTCACCGGGGAATGCGCGCCTGCGCGAGGGCAGCGGCGTGAGGAGCGGGAGAGCCAGCTCTCCCTCGCTCTCGACTGGGCGCGAGCCCCGCGCTTGGTCGCAACAGCGGAACCGCACGTCAAGAGGCATGGTCCGCCGGCGGCTTGCGTCGGCCGCTCAGACCACGCCTTGCTGCCGCAACGCTGCCCGCTCCTCAGAGGAGAAGCCGATCTCGGCGAGGATCTCGTCGGTGTGCTCGCCCAGCGCCGGCACGGGCAGCGCCTGCGCCTCGGCGCCGCGGGCATTGATCGGGTGACGCATCACCTCGATCTCCCCCACGGGAGAGCCGACCGTCGCGAAGCGGTGGCGGGCGCGCAGTTGGGGATGCTCCCACACCCCTGCCAAGTCGTTCACCCGGCCGAAGGGGATATCTGCCTCTTCGAGACGCCGCTCGACCTCTTCGACAGACAGGGCGGCAAAGTAGTGCTCAATGAGCGCCTCGAGCTCCTGCCGGTTCGCGAGACGATGCGCATTCCGGTCGAAGCGAGGATCGCGCGCCAGCTCTGGCCGGCCGAGCACGCCTGCGCAGAACCGCGCCCACTCCCGCTCGTTTTGAATGGCAAGGTTGACAGCGCCGTCAGCGCATCGGTACGGCCCATAGGGCACGATGCCGCTGTGGCGCATGCCTGCCCGTTGGGGCGGCGTTCCGCCGTACTGGGCGAAGTACAGCGGAGCGGACACCCATTCCGCAATCGCATCGATCATCGCTATGTCGAGGACCGTGCCCTCGCCGGTGCGCTCCCGCTCATAGAGCGCGGCGAGGATACCGCTCAGAGCGTACATGCCGGCAGCGATGTCGGCCACGGAGATGCCCGCCTTGGCTGGCTCCGCCGGCGTGCCCGTTACCGCAAGAACGCCCCCCTCGCCCTGAAGGAGCAAGTCGTACGCTTTCCGGTCGCGCAAGGGGCCGTCCGGGCCATACCCCGAGATATTGCAGACGATCAGGCGGGGGTAACGCGCGCGCAGTGCCTCGCCGCCGAGGCCGAGACGTTCGATTGCGCCCGGCGCGAGGTTCTGAATGAACACGTCGGCGCGCGCGATGAGGCGCGCCATGATTTCGGCGGCTTGCGGCATCTTCAGGTCGAGCGTAAGGCTCCGTTTGCCGCGCCCCACCCAAACAAACCACGACGACAGGCCCCGAACTGTGCTGTCGTAGGCGCGCGCGAAATCTCCGCCGTCGGTGCGCTCCACTTTGATGACATCAGCGCCGAGATCGGCGAGATGGCGCGAGGCAAGCGGAGCAGAGATCGCCTGCTCGACAGCGACAACGCGAACGCCGCGCAGCGGCGCATAGCTCGACATGATCGGCTCCGTACAGAGGTGGACGAATCCTAACTGACGGCGCCTCGCGAGAGGGGCCTTCTACAATAGGGGTGAGGCGGGGGCGACAGGACGCAGCGGCAGAGCGCGGCCGGCATCGTTTCGCCTTGGAGGCGGGAGGGCAATCGGTGAACAGATTGCCGTCGTGGCGGGCAGAAAATGACCCGGAGCTTCCCGCCGGCTATCGCGGGCTGGCATTTCCAGAGCCCCTCGAAACCGCCTACCAGCGCTATCTCGACCGCCGTTTCCGCAGCTGGCTCACGGTAGTTGCCGCCGCAATCGTCGTTTCGCTCGTCATTCGCGCATTCACCATCCCGTTTTTCACTCTTCAAGACATTCCGCCGACGGTCGTCGTAGCGGGATTGTCGATCTCGACCTTCGTCCTGTTCGTCGGCTGGAACATCGTCGTCCTCCTGATCGCTCTTCTCGCCTTGATCCATCTCCTGCGCGGCGGCACAGTTCTCTCAACGCAATGGGTGGCGGTCGTTGGCGGGCTGATCCTTGTCCTTTCGTTCCTCGTCGCGCATACGCTCCGCACAACTCCGAGCTATCTCAGCCCGATCGCTATCCCGGTCGTTGTCTTTGTTCTCGTCCTCGGGTTCCGATTGGGGTTCCTCCTCACCGCGAGTTTCATCGGGCTGATCGTGGCCGCCCAAGCAGCGTTCAGCGCGCTCAACACTTTCTCGCCGCTTGTCAACGTCACTGCTCTGTTCATCGTCCTCCCGTATCTTGCGCTCGCGCTGCTGATCGCCTACTTGCTCGAACGCGACGCCCGCAACGATTTCCTCGCCCAGCGCGCGCTCCAGCGCCAGCAACGCGCATTGGCCGAGCATTCGCAGCGCCTTGCGGAAGAAGCGACCACCGACGAACTGACCCAAGTCGCAAACCGTCGAAAGTTCGAAGAGACGATCGCCGCCGAATGGCGGCGCGCCCGGCGCACGGGAGAGCCGCTGTCGCTCGTGATGATTGACATTGACCACTTCAAGCAGCTGAACGACCGCTTCGGTCATCAGCGCGGGGACGAGGTGCTGCTGCTCGTCGCCGAGCGGCTGCGCGCCTTCGCTCAGCGGCCCGGCGATCTCCTTGCGCGGTATGGCGGAGAGGAGTTCGCACTCATTCTGAGCGGCGCCGCGCTGCCAGCCGGACGCGACATCGCAGAACGGCTTCGGAGAGCAGTTGAGGGCTTAGCCATTCCGAACGGTGCCGATCCTCCGGGCGTCGTCACGGTGAGTGCCGGGGTGGCGACCATCTGGCCCCGGCTCGGCGAGGAAGCGGCACTCCTAGTGCAAGCTGCAGATGCCGCCCTCTATCGGGCCAAGCTGCGGGGGCGCAATCGAGTTGAGACCGCTACTCTCGCCGTTCTCCCTCCCGAGCAATCGGAGCTGGAGCGCCCAGAGAGCAGCAGCGCCCGCAGCGACGCCTGAGTCGAGCGAGGGGCAGTCATGTCAGGCTGATAATCCCCCGCTGGATTGCGATGCGCACCGCCTCGGTACGCGTGCTCGCTCTCAGCTTTTGGAGGATGACGCCGACGTGAAATTTCACGGTGCGCTCGGTGATGACGAGACGCTGCGCGATCTCTTTGTTCCGCAGGCCGGCCGCGACCAGTTCGAGCACTTCGATCTCGCGTTCGGTGAGGGGTTCGATATCAGGCTCACGCGTGATCGACTGCACCCGGTCGAGCAGTTTCGTCGCCACCGCCGGGTGAAGGAGGCTCTGCCCTTGGCTGACAAGACGGACAGCGCGAAACAATTCTTCGCGGGGCACGCCCTTAAGCAGATAGCCGCGCGCTCCCGCTTGAATAGCGCTGATAATCCGCTCATCGGTGTCGTATGCGGTCAGCACGAGCACTCGGCTCTCAGGGCAGGTGGAGACAATCCGGCGGATCGCTTCTGCCCCATCGAGGTTCGGCATTTCGAGATCCATCAGCACCACATCAGGTCCGTGCTCGCGGGCGAGAGCGACTGCCGCTTCGCCGTCCGCTGCTTCGGCGACCACGAGAAAGTCCTCCTGCGTGCCGAGCATGCCGGAAAGCCCTTCCCGCACCACGGGATGATCGTCAACGATCAGGATGCGGATCGGTCGGCGGCTGTCAGTGGGGTCCACGAGGCACTCCGTGGGAGGAAATTCGTCACGCCGGCTTGATTGGGACGTACAGTTCGATGGCAGTGCCGTCGCCCGGCGTCGACCGGATGTGAAGCGTTCCTCCCAAAAGATGCGCCCGCTCCTGCATTCCGATCATGCCGAAGTGCCCCTCATTCACTCCCGCCAAGGAGTCGGGGTCAAACCCGACACCATCATCCTCGATGAGAAGCCGCAACCCGTTGCCGTTCAGTTCGATGGAAACGTTGACCTCGCTTGCTTGGGCGTGCCGATTGATATTGTTCAGCGCTTCTTGGACGATCCGGTAGACGCCGTTTTCGATCGCGGGCGCGATTTCGCCTTCGACATTGTGCCGGAAGGAGAAGTAATACCCGTTCTCCTTGCTCGACTGCTCAAGCAGCGCGCGCACTGCATCGGCGAGGCTTCTGCGCGCCAAGGAACGAGAGCGGAGGTTCTGAACGGAACGGCGCGCTTCTTCAAGGTTGAGCCGGGCGAGCCCAAGCGCGCGGGAGATCGCCTCGCGGGCGCGCGCCGGGTCGGTTGGCAGGGCCGCATCAGCAAGCTCAAGCTGCATGGTCAGCGCGCTGAGGCCTTGGGCGATGGTGTCATGAATTTCGCGCGCGAGGCGGTTGCGCTCTTCGGTGACGGCAAGCTCCCGCGTCTGGTCGTAAAGGCGAGCGTTCTCGATTGCAACAGCGATGAGATCGGCGAGGGTCTGCGCGGTGCTCAGATCGGTTTCGTCAAAAGCGTTGACATGACGGCTCTCGATATCAAGCACGCCGAGCACTTGGTCCCCAATCCGGATCGGCACCGCAAGCTCAGCGCGCGTCTCGGCGAGCCAATCGCGGAACAGGTAGCGCGGCTCTTGTTCGACGTCGTTCGCCATCAAGGGCTGGCCACTTCCGGCAACCCAGCCGACAATCCCTTGCTCGCCAACTTTCAGGCGGTGATGCGGCGTCTCCTGCCCGTACTTTCCCGCGGACGCGCGCGCCTCGAGGACGGTCGGGTCATCTCCGATCAGGAAGATATTGACATTCTCGAAGCTGAAGGCTTGGGCGAGCTCAGAAGCGATGAACGGCAGCAGCTCATCGAGGTTGCGGATCTGGACGAGCCGCTGCCCGACGAGGTTGATCGTGCGAAGCTGCTCCGCGCGGTGGTGCAGACGAGCCGTCCGCTCAATGACGAGCGCTTCGAGCCGCTGCCGATCTTCGGTGTCGCCGTTGTCTGCGCTTCCCGCATTCGTCTGAGGCGTGGGCGACGAGACCACAGGCGCCTCAGCCGTGCGCGGTTTTCGCGCGAACAGCACAAGCAGGCCCGCAACGCTAAGAAAGCAGAGCGCCGCCCGCGACCAGCGGGAACGCCAGCGTGACGACGCGATAAGCGACGTGAGGAAACCGCTCCAGAAAGCGAGGATCATCAGCATCGGGTCTCGCATCGACCGGCCCCTCTCCCTCGCGAAGATTGACACTGCTGTCGATTATGCCGTTGCTCCGCAATGCCGGCAATGTCGGCAGCATTGCCTCTTCCTCCGCTACGCTGCCCCTGCCCGGGCTGCCGGCAAGCGCGTTGCCGCTGCCGCCCTCCAAGAATCCCCCGAAGCGGCTTTATAATCAAGCGATGTCCCCGTCCGACGACCCTGCGCTTGCCCCGGATGAGTCCTCCGAACTCGCTCCCGAGGCGTCTTCTCACCATCGGGCGTCTGCGGGCGAGAGCCACCCCTCGCGCCCTCGCCACCACAGGACAGGCAAGCTTCGCGTAGGCGACATTCGTCGTCGGATTGCGTACGAACGCCGAGAAGCGCTTGACACGCGGGAGCCGCTCGCCATCCGGTTTGCGGGCGAACGGTACGAAGTGCTGTCGGAAGTGCTCGCGGACTACAGTGATGACGCCCGGATCGACCCTTGGGCAGTCACCGTGGGGGTGAGCCAGGCCGCAAAGATGCTGGGGTTCAACGTTCGCGAGGTCCGCTCGCTCATCCGCTTGGGACGTCTTCCCGCGCGCAAGCAGAAGAATGAGTGGCGAATTCCCCTTGACGCCGTGCTCTGAACTGCCGCCGGCAGCGGTCGGACGCAGGGAGAGTATTTCGTGCTGCGCGTCCGCCCGTTCCCACCCGAGAAACGCGCAGGAACGGCGCCAGGGTGGGAGGGCAAACAGCCGCGCCGCCTGACGCTGTCGGTGAGAGCAGCGGAGGGGGTGGGCGGTTTGCGCCGAGAGAAGCGACGGAGAGCGGGATGCCCGCAATTGAGATTGGTCTCAATGAAGACTCGCTTCCCCTTCTCGAGACGCTCGCTATCGCGCGCGAGGCGCAGCGCCTCGGCTTTAGCGGGTTGTGGACGCCGGAAAACCGCGAACGGAGCGGCTTTGTCGCCTGCGCGTTCTGGGGCAGCCATATCCCCGACCTCCGCGTTGGCATCGGCGTCCTCCCCGCGCGAGCTCGCTCGCCGCACAGCATTGCGCTCGATGCCTTGACCGTTCAGGAGGTGACCGGCGGGCGTTTCACGCTCGGTCTCGGCGCTGCAGGCGGGGGACCGGCTTGGGGAACGCCAGCTGACCGCCCGATTGCGGCGATGACCGACTACGTGCGCACCGTTCGCGCCCTCGTCGCGGGCAAGCGGGTGTTCTATCAGGGGAAGACGATCCAGCTCGCGGGAGATGAGATCGTCATGCCGGGCGTTCCGCCGGTTCCGGTCTTTCTTGGGGCGCTGGGACCGCAGATGCTGGCCGTCGCGGGACGCTGGGCTGACGGCGTTCTTCTGAACTGGGCCAATGAAGCCCGAGTGCAATTCGCGCGTGAGACGGTGGCGCGCGCGGCGAGCGCAGTCGGACGCGACCCCTCCTCGGTCACCATCGCCGGCTACATCCGCGTCAGCGTCGACGACGACGAGGAGCGGGCGCGCCAAGCAGTCGCAAGGCAGACACTCAAGTTCTGGCGCATGCCGCACTACCGAGCGCAGTGGGAAGCGATGGGGTTCGGAGAGGCACGCCGCAAGGCGGAGGAGATCCTTGCGAGCGACGACCCGTTCACGGCCGCCGCCAGCCTGCCCGACAGCTTTCTGCGGTCGGTATCAGCGTACGGCACGCCGGCGGCGGCGGCGCGCCGCTTCGCCGAGCTCGCCGCGGGACTAGATATCGCAATCGCTCGTATTGTTCCGGCGCGGCCAGGCCGGGATGGGGTGCTCGCCGTGCTCGACGCGCTGGCGCCCGCCCGCCAGTGACGGTCAGGCGCTGCGCCAGCGAGGAGGCCGTTTTTCTCGGAACGCGGCGATCCCCTCGCGGCGGTCCTCCGTCGCTTCGAGCAGGACGTACAAGTCTCCCTCCACCTCAAGGGCATGGGCAAGGGGGAGGTCGAGACCGCGCTGGATCGCTTCCTTGGCATAGCGGACGGCGAGCGGCGCTTGGCGCGCCATCGTCGCGGCGAGCGCGCCTGCGCTCGCTTCAAGCGCATCGTTGGCCACGATCCGGTTGAGCAGTCCGGCTGCCGCAGCGCGGGCAGCGTCGATCGGCTCGCCGGTCAGCACCATTTCGCTGGCGAGCCCCGGGCCGACCAAGCGGGAGAGCCGCTGGGTTCCCCCCCAGCTCGGAATTCGCCCCACGGTCACTTCCGGAAAGCCGAGCTGGCAGTCGGGCGTTCCAATGCGGACATCGCAGGCGAGGGCAAGTTCCAGCCCCCCGCCGAGCGCGTAGCCGCGAATTGCGGCGACTGTCGGCCAGGGAGCGGCAGCAAGACGCTCCACATGCTCCCCGGGGAAGCCCTCGGGCGACTCCTCTAGGTCGAGACCAGAAGAGAAGGACGGTCCCTCCCCGATCACCACGAGGGCGCGAAGAACGTTTTCCTCCACGAGCGTGTCGAGGAGCGTCACCATCTCCCCGGCAAGGAGCGCATTCTGCGCATTGTGCTTTTCGGGACGCGCCAGCCAAAGCCAGCCGACGTCCTCGCGGACCTCAAAGCGCAGCGTCCGCATCAGGGAGCGGCTCCGAAAATGCGTTCCGCGTGGCGCACGACAAGCGGCTTCACCGCATCGATCTCGACAGTGACGCCGAGCTCCTGACTGATCGAGGTCACGCCCCGATCGCGAATGCCGCAGGGAATGATGAGCGCGAACCCGGAGAGATCCGGTCCGACGTTGAGCGCGAAGCCGTGGCTTGTCACCCAACGCGACACCTTGATCCCAATTGCGGCGATTTTCCGCTCCCCGACCCAGACGCCGGTTCGCCCGTGGACCCGCTCGCCGCGGATGCCAAGCTCAGCGAGGGTGTCGATCAACAACTGTTCGAGGTCACGCAGATAGCGATGAAGGTCACGGCCGCGCGGAGCGAGGTCGAGGATGGGATATCCCACCAACTGGCCGGGACCGTGGTAGGTGACATCGCCGCCGCGGTCGGTCGCATAGAGAGCGACGCCCCGCCGAGCAAGCTCACTCTCCGGCAGCAGCACATGCTCGCGGCGCGCTCCCCGCCCGAGCGTGATCGTGGGAGGATGCTCGACGAGGAGCAGCGTATCCTCTCCGCGGCCGGCCGCCCGCTCGGCAGCGAGGGCGCGCTGGTGCAGAAGGGCGGCGGCGTATTCAAGCTGGCCCAAATCGACAACGCGGAGCGCGCTTGTGGCAACCGTCATCGTGAGGGCAGGAGGTCGGCGCGCTGCGCTTGTTCGTGGGCATGGTACGAACTGCGGACAAGCGGCCCAGACTCGCAGTGCGCAAAGCCGAGTGAAAGCGCGTATTCCTTCAGCTCAGCAAACTCATCGGGGTGAACATACCGGTCGACAGGAAGATGCTGGGGGGACGGGCGGAGATACTGGCCGATGGTGACAATGTCAACGCCGACAGCGCGGAGATCCCGCAGCGTCTGCCGAACTTCTTCGATCGTTTCGCCCAGCCCCACCATCAGCCCTGACTTTGTCGGCACGCTCGGCGCGATCTCCTTGCTCCGAGCGAGCAGCTGGAGCGAGCGCGCGTAGCGTCCGCCCGGCCGTGCCCGCTTGAAAAGCCGGGGCACCGTCTCGATGTTGTGGTTGAGGATGTCCGGCAGCTCTTCGAGAACAGTGGCCAGCGCCTCGGCAGAGCCTTTGAAGTCCGGGATGAGCAGTTCGATCGTGCAGCCGGGATTAAGCGCTCGAATCCGGCGCACAGTCGCGGCGAAGAGAGAAGCCCCGCCGTCCGGGAGATCGTCGCGCTGGACCGACGTGATGACCGCGTGACGCAATCCCATCTTCTTCACCGCGAGAGCGACACGCTGGGGCTCAAAGAGGTCGAGCCCTTGCGGCAGGCCCGTCTCGACAGCACAGTAGGCGCAGGCGCGCGTGCAGACCCGCCCGAGGATCATGAACGTCGCGGTGCGGTGGCCCCAGCACTCGCCGATGTTCGGACAGTGCGCCTCTTCACAGACCGTGTGAAGGTCCAAGTCTCGCATCAGCTGTTTCAGCTCTCGGAAGTTCTCGCCAGCGCCGATCCGCACCTTCAGCCACGCCGGCCTTCGGACGAGCGGTGCCTCCATCGCAGCTCCTTCACCCGGTCGATGCTGAAATTCTACCCTACCTTCTCTCCTGCAGCCGGACTGACCGCCCGACCTTCAGCCCCTTCCGCTCTGCTCTAAGGACTCTCTGGTGAGCGAGCGCGGCTGCGGCAGGCCGCCCCGACAGCGTGAAGGAGACAGCCGAGCAGCCTGATCGATCGTCCAGGGTGATACTCGACCGATGACCAGTCCGGCCATCCGACAGGGGACGCCACACTCCCCCCTGAACGCGTGCTTTAGCGTCTCCATCCGAACGTCAACTGCCGTCGATTGGAGGTCTGTCATGAACACGCTTGGACGCGGTTTTCGCCTTCTTGCCGTTGTCATCGCCCTCATCGCCGTTCCAACCGTGCACGCGGCGGGGGAAGAGGCGCTCCAGTGGGCTCCGCCGCTGGCAGCGCTTGAGCAGGACGCTTCGGCCGCGAGGGTGTGGCCGGGCTGCATTCCCGGCCAGCCAGTGCGCCCAAGCGCTGCGGTCGGGCTCGACGCCGAGGATCCTGCAGCGCCCAAGGCTGTCGAGATAGAGCCGGCGCAGCCAATTGACGGCGCGCCGCGCGCGCTCGGCACTCCTCGTGGAGGGAGGGAGAGCGCAATCATCTGCAGCCCTACCGGAGAATTCCCGTATCCGGTCGACCCATACGCGTACTGGCCGGATTTTGAACTGCTGCGCGGCCGCGTTGAGGAGCGCATCCGCCCCATCATCTCGCCTCTTCTCCGCCTTGGAAAGGTGGACGAGCAGGGAGCTGAAGAGATCGTCACCGAAGGGCCGATCGCGGTTGGTCCGGAAGAGGACGAATAGCATCCCCCCTCGGCGACCTGAGACGCGGGCAGCCGGCACGCCGTCCGGCTCTCCCGAGCTGGGGGCAGATCCGCATCGACATCCCAACGAAGCAGGATAATGGGGGAGGGCATCTCCCTCCCCCATCGCCGTTCCCGCCGCTCTCGTCAGGCTGCACGCGCGCTCGATTTCCCCTGCGTATTCCAACGCTGCGCCGCCGAGCACCGCACTTTCGATCGGGCTCGGACCGCCGGGCGGCGCCTGTCGGCACGCCGGCTGCCGATTGCCGCCCGTGCCGCTCACGGCGCGGGGAGCGGCGGAGCCTCCTGCCTGCAGAGAGCCCAGGGGCAGGAGGAGCACGCCGCCAGCACGCAGTTGGACTCCCCGGCTGGGCTCGGTGATACTCTATTCTCCGGTCTCGCATGATCGTGTCGTGCTTGGAACCGCAACCGACCCGCGTCTGAGGAGAGAACGATGGCCCTGCTTGAGGGAAAAACGGCGCTGGTGACTGGAGGGGCGAGCGGCATCGGCCGCGCCATCGTCGAGCGCATCGTCCAAGAAGGCGGCAACGCCGCGATCGCGGATATCGACGATGAGAAAGCGAACGACCTGCAGCGGGCGCTTGGCAACCGCACGATCGCGCTGCGGGTCGATGTGACGGATGCCGCCGCCGTTGCGGACGCGGTCCGCCGAACTGTCGACGCATTCGGGGCGCTTGACATCATGGTGAACAATGCGGCGATCATGCTTGTGTCGCCGGCGATCGACATCACTCCCGAGCAGTGGCGGCGCGTCATCGATGTCAATCTGACGGGCGTGTTCCTTGGAGCACAGGCAGCGGCGCGCCAGATGATTGCCCAAGGACGCGGGGGGGTGATCATCAACGCATCGTCTGGAGCGGGACGCCGCGGCTCGGCATATTTTTCTGCCTACTGTGCTTCTAAAGCCGGCATTATTTCGCTCACCCAGTCGCTCGCGATCGAACTGGCGCCGCACAAAATCCGGGTCAACTGCTACACGCCCGGACACATCATGACCCCCTTCTGGGACACAATCGCTGAGGGCTATGCTCGGGTGACGAACAGCACCCGGGAGGAGGTGATCGAGCGGTTCCGGAAGTCGGTGCCGTGGGGCCGGTTCGGCAGGCCGGAAGAGGTGGCGAGCGCGGTTGTCTGGCTTGCGAGCGATGAGGCGGAGTATGTCAGCGGCCAAGCAATCGCGATGAACGGCGCCGAACTTCCTTGGTAGCCCGAGGGAGGGGTATGCTCGGCAGCTCGGGAGGGTGAACGATGACAATGCAAATGCGCGGGTCGATGAGTGCCGATATCGCCTCGCTCTGGTCGAAGCCGCGCCGGCCGACCCCGATCGTGACGGGGGAGGACTACCGCGAGTCGCTGCGGGGGCGGAAACTGCGGGTCTACCTGTTTGGGGAGCGGATCGAGGAGCCGGTCGATCACCCGTTGATCCGGCCCTCTATTAACGCGGTCGCTGCGACCTACGACCTTGCCCTTGCTCAGCCGGAACTGGCAACCGCTTGGTCGTCGATTGCGGGCCGGCGGGTAAACCGCTTTCTTCAGATCGCCGAGAGCGTTGAGGATGTCGTCGCCCAGAACAAAATGCAGCGGCGGCTCGGCCAGCTGACCGGCACCTGTTTTCAGCGCTGCGTGGGCATGGACGCGTTCAACGCCCTGTATTCGGTCACCTATGAGTGCGATCAAGCGCACGGCACGGAGTATCATCAACGGCTGCGCGAGTTCATCCGCTACTGTCAGGAGGAAAACCTCGTCGTCGGCGGGGCAATGACCGACCCGAAAGGCGACCGCAGCAAGGGACCGAGTGAGCAGGAAGATCCCGACCTCTTTGTTCGGGTGGTCGAACGCCGCGACGATGGCGTGGTGATCCGGGGCGCGAAGATGCACCAGACGGGGTGTATCAACTCGCACTGGATCGTCGTGATGCCGACAATGCGCCTTCGCCCGGAAGACCGCGACTACGCTGTTGTCGCTGCGATCCCCGTGGAGCACCCGGGCCTCACCTTCATCTACGGCCGTCAATCATGCGACACCCGCGCTCTCGAAGGCGGCGCGATCGATCAAGGCAACGCCCAGTTCTCGGGACAGGAAGCGATGATCGTCATTGACGATGTCTTCGTGCCCTGGGACTTCGTCTTCCTCAACGGGGAAACCGAGTGGGCAGCGCCGCTTGTCGAACGGTTTACGGCCTTCCATCGCCGCAGCTACGTCTGCAAGACCGGCCTCGGCGATGTCTTGATTGGCGCAGCCGCCCAGATCGCCGAGTACAACGGGGTCGCCAACGCCTCGCACATCCGGGAAAAACTGGTCGAGATGGCGCACCTGAACGAGACGATTTACGGGGCGGGTATCGCTTCGTCATACGAGTCGAAGCCGACCGCGGCGGGAAATTACCAGAATGACGACCTGCTGGCGAATGTCTGCAAGCACAACGTCACCCGTTTTCCTTATGAACTGGCGCGCCTCGCCCAGGACCTCGCCGGCGGGCTGGTTGCCACCCTGCCGTCGGAGCGCGACTTCGCTAATCCGGAGACTGGCCCGCTCCTGCGGAAGTATCTCAAGGGGCGCCCCGGGGTCGCCGTGGAGGACCGGGTCCGGATCTTGCGCCTGATCGAAAATATGACGCTCGGCCGGAATGCTGTCGGCTACTTGACCGAGTCGCTGCACGGCGCGGGGTCGCCGCAGGCGCAGCGGATTCAGATCCAGCGCGCGCTCAATCTCGAGGAAAAGAAAGCGCTGGCGCGGCGCCTTGCCGGCATCGAGGACAGCGCCGAGCACCAGCCGGGAACATAGCGCTCCGCGTGCAGGACTGCCGCGCTCGGAAAGCACCGCGAGCGCGGCGGCCGTTGTCCCGCAGTGGGCTGCCGACAGACGTTTCGCCTGCTGTGCCCTGCCGCCGCGGGCGGGACAGGCTGCCGTTTCCAAGATCACCGCGCTAGCCGGCAGTGGCAAATCATCTTGTCTGACGGCAGCGCTGCTTCCGCCACCCTCGTCTCCCGTTCGGCGCAGATTGCGCCCTCTCCGCGGACAGAACAGCCGGCGCGCCGTTGCGGCGGCCCCTCCTTGGGCGGAGCACGCCGACTGGACCATCGTTCCGGCCGGGCAGGCGCCTGCGGAGAGGGCATCGGAGAAGCGCCCGCGAGAGCAGGGAAGCCGGTACGGCGTCAGCGGCTCACTGTGTTGATCGCCGCGAGGGAGGGGAAGCAGCGCAGAGACGGCTGCGCGTCGAAGAACGCGCCTCTCGAGCGCGCCCGGCGGTCGTCGGCATCCTGCGTCCGAACAGGCTACACTGCGCGCGGGGAGGACATGATGAACCTTGAAGGCGCGGTTGCTCTGGTCACCGGTGCCTCGGGCGGGATCGGGGAAGCGCTCGCAGTTGATCTCCAAGCCGAGGGGGCAAGCGTGGTGCTTTTCGCCCGCCGCGAAGCTGAACTGAAGCGGGTGCTCGGTCGCTTGGACGCCGACCGAGCGGCGATTGTCGTCGGCGATGTCGCGGTGCGCGCGGATATCGAACGCGCTGTGCAGGTTGCCGAGGAGCGTTTCGGCGGGCTCGACCTGCTGATCAACAACGCCGGCGTCGCCGTCGTCGCCCGGATTAGCGATGTGCCGATCGAGCTGCTCGACCGCGGCTGGCGCACGAATGTGCTCGGCCCGATCCTCGCCGTCCAAGCAGCGACGCCGGCATTGCGCCGGCGCGGCGGAGGCATGATTGTCAACATTTCGTCGGGGATGTCGCTTCGTCCCTCGGCAACGATGGGGATCTATTCGATGACCAAGGCGGCCCTCAATGTGATCTCGGCCTCGCTGCGGGTGGAGCTTGCAGAGGACAACATCCGGGTGATGACGGTCTTTCCGGGACTGATCGCGAATGATTTCGGCCGGAATTCACTGGCAGCCGACGAACGCCTCGTCGCTGACCGTCGGGCAACCTCGCGCACGCGTTCGAGCAGGACCTCTGAGGATGCCTCGCGGGATATCATCGCCGCGATCAAGGCAGACCAGAACGTCTTTCGGGCGAACCCGGAGCAATCGCTGGAGGTCCCCCTTTAGCGCGTTGACGCTGGACGCGGCGCGTCACTACCCTACACGGTGAGGGGAGAGACGCCATGCGAGATGAGCGACGGCTGGTGCTTCGCCAGACGATCGAAAGTGCTGCCGCTGACCTGCGCGCGCTCAGCCTCGCCATCCATGATCACCCTGAGCTGAACTTCGAGGAGCGGTTTGCGCACGCCCTTCTGACCGACTTTCTCCACGACGCTGGCTTCCACGTTGAACGCGGCGCCTACGGGCTGCCGACCGCATTTCGGGCCTCGGTTGGCGAGGGGTCGCCGTGCGTCGCGGTGCTCTGCGAATATGATGCGCTGCCGGAGATCGGCCATGCCTGCGGTCACAACCTGATTGCCGCTGCTGGGGTGGCCGCGGGCCTCGCGCTCAAAGCGGCCGCTCCGGCCGGCACGGTTGTCGTGCTCGGCACCCCTGCCGAGGAAGGCGGGGGCGGCAAAGTGGTGATGCTCGAGCGCGGCGCGTTCGACGGGGTCGATGTTGCGATGATGGTCCACCCGGCGCCCGGCCACTCCGCCTGGCCGAACGTCATCGGGGTGGAGGCGCTGGAGGCGCAGTTCTTTGGCCGGAGCGCTCACGCCGCGATGGCGCCCCATGAGGGGGTGAACGCCCTCGACGCGATGGTGCTCGCCTTCAACGCAGTCGCCCTGCTGCGCCAGCAGCTGCCGCCGGACACGCGGGTTCACGGCGTCATTACCAGAGGGGGGACAAAACCGAACATCATCCCCGACCACACGGCGGCCGAACTGTATGTCCGCGCTCGCCACCCGCACGAACTCGACCGACTGAAGGAGCGCGTTGTCGCCTGTTTCGACGGCGCGGCTCGCGCCACTGGCTGCCGGCTCGAAGTGCGCTGGCCCGGGCCCCGCTTTCGCGACCTGCGGACGAACGACCCGCTGGCGGCACGGTACGTCAGCCACCTCGAAGCGCTTGGGGTGACGGTTCCGCCCCGCGGCGACAACCCTCTCGACCGGATGCTCCTCAGCACTGATATGGGCAATGTCAGCTACGCGGTGCCCGCTATCCACCCCCTGTTCCGGATTGAGACCGAGGGCGGAAACCATACGCCGGCCTTCGCCGAGGCAGCGCGCTCCATGGAAGCGCACCGCGCGATGCTGCTGGCGGCGACGGCAATGGCAGAGACCGCGTTCGACTGCTTTGTCGACCCGGCGCTGCTGAACCAGGCGCGCGCGGCGTTCGCTCTTCCGCTTTCGACGACAGGCGAGGAGTGAGTGGCAGGCAGCGTGCCCCCGCCGTGTTCTCGCCGCCGCCGCGTTCCCCTCTTCGCTGACCCGAAGGGCTCTCGCCGGCGGCCTCCTCCGCGACGATGGGCACTTCCTTGGGCTGTCCACCGCTGAGGCATGCTGCCGGTGACGATCGGCGCTCTGCAGCCCTTGTCTCCAAGTGTCTACTGGCGCACGGGGCTGCTTGGGGTCGGGTCCCGAACGGGATCGGACTCGCCCCCAGCGAGCCGGGCAGCTGGTTCTGCGAGACCTGCGGCTTGGCCGACGCCATCGTCCTCGGCTTCCATCTTGCTCAGCTCGGGTACGAGCCGGGATGGACCGCTGCCGAGCGCATTGTCCGCAATCAGCTTCGTCAGGTCGAGCGCATGATCCCTCCCGAACGGGCTGCCCGCAGCGTCTCAAATGCTGCCGCAATCCTCCGGGGGCAGCGTCGATGCGAGGAACGCATCCCGCACAAACGCAAGCTCTTCCGGAGCTGCCGCAATCCTCCGGGGGCAGCGTCGATGCGAGGGCGCCCCTCGACGGGCTCCGTGACGGGCTGACCTCCTTGAGCACAGCGATCTCGAGGAAGGCTGCACAGGGTCGGCGGTGATGGCGGTCCGGGAAGCGGTGAATGCGGTGACCGCCCAGCGCGACAGCGGGCGGTGGATCAACCTGCCCCTAACGCTCCGGACCTGGCTTGCCGAGATCATGTCTCGCGAGCCGGCGGAAGGGGCGCTCATCGTTACCCTGCGGGTCGGCGGTCCGCTTGGGAACCGCCCAAACGCGCAGCCGCAGGAGGGAGGATCGATGGAGGTTGCCATCCCGTTGGCGGCGCGGGCGACGACGGTTCTTCTCCTCGCCGCCGCCCCCGGAAGCCGGGTGACCATCCGCTCTCCCCTCATCGAGCGCGTCAAGTCGCGGCAGCGGGGCGGCATCACCCTGACGGTGCAGCGGGCAGGCGCGACCGTCGTGAGGGTTGTCCCGCCCCGAGAGCGCTACGCGGTCGTCCCGGCAGGCTGACCCCCGCCTCCGACGAGCCCCCTTCTCCCGCCGCCGGACGGCGCTGAAAGCGTTTCCCCGCTCGACCTCGCCCCCAGCTTCCGCAACAATTGGATGAACGCGCCTGTCGGCCGGCAGAATGGTGCGGGGATCGCGACGATGACGGCAGAAGAGCGCGCGGCGCTCCCACCCCGACTGCCTCCCGAAGGGAGGATTACCGACGTTCCGGGCATCCGCGTCGGCCATTGGACCAACCGGGACGCCGCGACCGGCTGCACGGTGGTACTTGCGGACGGCGGAGCAGTTTGTGGCGTCGACGTGCGCGGGTCGGCGCCGGGCACGCGCGAGACCGACCTGCTGCGGCCCGGCATGCTCGTCGAGCGGGTGGACGCGATCCTGCTTGCTGGAGGAAGCGCGTTCGGGCTCGCGGCGGCTGACGGGGTGATGCGCTATCTCGAAGAGCGCGGCGTCGGGTTCGATGCCTGGGTCGCGCGCGTGCCGATCGTTCCGGCGGCAGTGATCTTCGACCTTGGCATCGGCTCAGCACAGGTTCGGCCCGACGCCGACGCGGGATGGCGCGCGTGCGCTGCGGCGGCCGATGGAGCAGTCGAAGAAGGGTCCGTGGGGGCGGGCACGGGAGCAACTGTGGCGAAGCGCTATGGCATGGCGCGAGCGGTCAAGGCAGGGCTGGGAACGGCCTCGACCGTCCTCCCTGATGAAACGCGGGTCGGCGTGCTCGTCGTTGTCAACGCTGTCGGCGCAGTGGTTGATGAGCGCGGCGTGCCCATCGCTCAGGAGCGGCCCGGGTCAGCGGGCGGCCCGCTCCCCATCGGCAACACGACCCTCGCCGTCGTCGCGACTGACGCGCCGCTCGACAAGGCGATGGCGACGAAGGTGGCCCAGATGGCGCACGATGGCCTCGCGATCGCGCTGCGGCCGGCGCATACGATGGTCGACGGCGATGTCGTCTTTGCGCTCGCGACCGGCCGCCGTGCTGGGCCGGCTGACGTGTCCGCAATCGGCAGCGCCGCAGCGCTGCTGGTTGCGCGGGCGATCGTCCGCGCCGTTCTGCTTGCGACCCCGCTTGGCGGCGTGCCCGCGGTCTCCTCTCTCCAGGCGTAACCGTGCTCAGCGGCTGCCGCTCCCGGCAGAACGCCGTCTTCTTCTCGTATCCGCGCTCGGCTCAGCGGGTCGCGGGGCTCCTCCGACAGAGGGTAGCCGTCCCTGCTTGGGTGCCGCGGCAAGCAACGCGCGTTCGGCCTCTGCGCGGCGCTGCCGCAAGGACGCAGCGGTAAGGGCGAGGGAGGCGTCCCCCCGCTGACGGGGCCGGTCACCCTCGAGCCAAGCCGGCCGCCGCGCTGCAGGCAAGGGGCAGGACCGCGGCGACCGAGCCGGATGGCCGCGATGCGGGCTCCGGAGGACTGGCCAGCAACCGCTGCATTCCCGCCGGCAGCTCTACTGCTGACGGAGCAGCCGCGCCGAATTGAGAAGAATTCCTACGTCGGGCAACGACTGCGCTGCGGCGGCGAGGGAGAGCGGCAAGATGCCGGCGGCCGCGAGGGCGAGGCCGACGAGGTTGTAGATGCCGGTGAAGGCGAGATTCGTCTTCACCACGCCCATCGTCCGGCGGGCAATGCGCAGGAGGTCCGGCACCAGCATCCAGTCTTCGCGCATGAGCGCGATGTGCGCCGCTTCGATAGCGATATCCGTGCCGGCAGCGCCCATGGCGATGCCGATGTCCGCCTGTGCCAGCGCCGGCGCATCGTTGACGCCATCCCCGATCATGACCACGGTATGCCCGTTCGCTTGATACTCCCGGACAACCGCGATCTTCTGCTCGGGCAGGAGGTTGGGGCGGTACGGAACGCCCAGTTTTTCGGCGAGCGTCGCGGCAGAGCGGTCGTTATCGCCGGTGAGGAGTTCGATCTGCGCAATGCCGAGGGCACGCAGCTGATCGAGGGCAGCAGGCACTTCGGGACGGAGCGTATCCGCAGCGGCGAGGATAGCGGCCGGCGTCCCGTCGAGGGCAACCACGAGGATCGTCTTCCCCTCCGCTTCCAGCTGATCCGCGACGGAACGCGCTTCGGGGAGGGGGATGAAGCGGCGGTTGCCGACGGTCACCCATCGACCGTTCACCCGCGCCCGAACGCCCAAGCCAGGCAGCGCTTCAAAGTCTTGCGGGTCCGCGAGGGAGCGGTTCTGGCGGCGCGCCGCGGCGCGCACCGCTTCGGCGAGAGGATGCTCGGAATACCGTTCGGCCGAGGCAGCCACAGCGAGGAGGTCGGAGGAGGGCATGCCGTTGAGCGAAATCACGTCGGTAATTCGCGGCTCGCCGAGGGTGAGCGTGCCGGTCTTGTCCACAAGCACAACATCGGCCCGCGCAAGCAGCTCAAGATATTTGCCGCCTTTGATGAGCAGGCCGCGCCGAGCGCTCGCACCGATGGAGGCGAGCATCGCGATCGGCGTGGCTAACGCGAAGGAACACGAGCAGGCGACCACCAGCACCGCCGCTGCCGCGAGCGGGTTGCGGCTGAGGAGCAAGGTGAGCGCAGCGACCCCGGCAACAACCGGCAGGTAGAAAGCACTGAACGCATCAGCGAGGCGCTGCATCTCCCCTCGGTTCGCTTCCGCTTCCTCCACCAGCGCAATGACACGCCCAAATGTGGTGTCTGTGCCGACGCGAAGCGCCCTCACCCGCAGACTGCCCAGCCTTGCAATCGTCGCGGCGAATACCCGAGCGCCCGTGGTGACATCAACAGGCATGGGCTCGCCCGTGATCGTGGCTTGGTCGACGGTGGCGTGTCCGTCGACGACTTCGCCGTCCACCGGGATCGTCTCGCCGGGACGGACGAGAACGATGTCGCCCACCCGCACCTCGGAGACCGGCACTTCAACTTCGTCGCTCCCCCGCTCGACGCGCGCAGTTTGCGGCGCCGCAGCAGTAAGGTCGCGCACCGCACGGCGCGCGCGCTCGGTAGTAAACCGCTCCACGTAGTCGCCCACCCGCATGAACACCACGACAATCGCCGCCGCAACCCATTCGCCAACAAGGAGCGCCGCAAGTGCGCCGACCGTCATCAGAGTATGCGAGGTGATTTGCCGCTTGCGGGCGGCGCGCGCGACCGCACGAAAGACGGGAAAGCCCCCCGCGATGACGAGGGCGGCGCCCACAGGAAGCGGGACCGCCGCATTCAAGAGATCGAAGAGGCCAAGCCATTCGCCGGCGACCACAGTGCCGAGCACGGTGACGAACGCGACCGCGAGCAGCGCCGTCAGCTGGCGGCTGAGAGAGCGGGCAGCGGAAACGGACGGCACGGCGGCCGCCGGCACTGCGTAGCCGGCGCGAGCGAGGGCGCGGCGGATCACCGCTCCATCGACGCGGTCGGGGTCGCCGAGGATAACCGCCTTCTCTGCGGCAACCAGAACGTTGACCGACTCTACGCCGGGCAGCTTCGCGATCGCTTCTCGCACCTGCGCTGCACACTCCGCGCAGTCGATGCCTGCGATGGGAATGTCAAACCGCTGCAGCTTCGCCGTGGCACGCCTCCAGGACGGCGGAATGAAGAGACGGGTAAACGCCTTTGGCGATACCAGCGCGCGGCGTAGCTACGCGCTGGTCGCTCAAGGCAGCGAAGACAAACCGCCCGCGCCGTGCGGCTGCGGCCAGCCCGCTCTCGCGCAAGACAGGACGGTGATGAGAAAGTGTGAACTGCTGCGGCCTGTAGCCTCAGCGATCTCGCTCACGGTCCGAGGGCCGCTCCTCAGCACCTCACCTCAACAGATTTTGATCATATTCTCCCCCGCAGGGCGCGGCGCGCGCCACTGCTCCTGCCTTGACGCATTCCCTCCCCCTTGCGTACAGTCGATCGTGGGCAGCCAGCCCATGGAGAGCCAGCAATCGCCCGCATTCTTGTCACTAACGACGACGGTATTTATGCCCCCGGCCTGTGGGCGCTTGTCGATGCGGTCAGCTACCTCGGCGAAGTTGTGGTGATCGCGCCGGACCGTGAACAGAGCGGGATTGGCGCCGCGATCTCCCTGCATCACCCGCTCCGCTTATCGAAACTGCGCATGCCGGCCCATCCCGAGATCGATACCTATGCCGTGCAGGGAACGCCCGGCGACTGCGTCATCCTCGGTTTGCAGAACATCATGAAGGATGGGGTTGACCTCGTTGTCAGTGGGGTCAATGACGGTGCTAATCTCGGCAACGACGTGCTGATCTCGGGCACGGTGGGCGGCGCAATGCAGGGCTATTTTGCCGGTATCCCGGCGATTGCGGTTTCGGCAGCGTGGAAGACCACCGATTTTCGTCCCGCAGCGCGCGTGGCTGCGGTGCTTGCGGACTTTATTCTCTCCGAGCGGCTGCCCTCGGAGGTGCTGCTGAATGTCAACGTGCCGGACCGGCCGCTCGACCGCATGAGCGGGATCGCCGTGACGACGCTGGCGCGTCAGACCTATGTCGACGTGATCGAGCAGACAGAGGATGCTCGCGGCCGCATGATCTACTGGATCACGCGCGGCCGGGCCACCACCGACGAGTTTGAGCCGGGCACGGATATCTGGGCGATGCGCAATCACTATATCTCGATCACGCCGCTCCAGAGCGACCTCGCGAGCCGCGAGCAGTTTGAACTCCTCGAGGAGCTGATCCCCGCTCTCCGCCAGCATCTCCTCGCTCCCCTGCCCGTCCTTGAGGACTGACGCGCCGCCGCAGAGAACAACGCCCCGTCCGCAGCGGGACGGGGCGTGAGCGGAGGGCGAGGGAGAGGTTAGTAGTCCATGTCGCCGGCGGGGGTAGGTGTCGCTGGCTTCTTCTCGGGGATGTCAGTGACGAGCGTCTCGGTCGTCAGCACCATCGTCGCGATAGAAGCAGCGTTCTGGAGCGCCGAGCGAGTCACCTTGGCAGGGTCAATGATGCCCCGGCTGACAAGGTCGACATACTCATCGCGCAGCGCGTCGTAGCCCCAGTTGGCGGAGCCTTTCTCCTTCTGGAGCGCGCGGACCCGCTCAACAACGACCGACCCTTCTTGGCCGGCATTGATCGCGATGCGGCGCAGCGGCTCCTCCAGCGCGCGGCGCAGGATCTGGACGCCGACTTGCTCTTCCGGATCAAGCTGCAGCCCCTCGAGCGCGTCCGCCGCGGCGACAAGCGCAACCCCGCCGCCCGGGACGATGCCTTCTTCGACTGCCGCGCGCGTGGCCGAAAGCGCATCTTCAACGCGATGCTTCTTCTCTTTCAATTCGACCTCGGTCGCTGCGCCCACCTTGATGACCGCGACGCCGCCGGCCAGCTTGGCCATCCGCTCTTGGAGCTTCTCGCGATCGAAGTCGGAGGTCGTCTCCTCGATCTGGGCCTTAATCGCCTTGATGCGGGCTTGGATCGCCGAGTCTTGGCCCCGGCCCTCGATGATGGTCGTTTCGTCCTTGTTCGCGACAACGCGGCGCGCTCGCCCGAAGTCCTCAACGGTCACGTTCTCGAGCTTGCGCCCCACCTCTTCGCTGACGACGCGGCCGCCCGTCAGGATCGCGATATCCTCGAGCATTGCCTTCCGGCGGTCACCGAAGCCCGGCGCCTTCACGGCCAAGGCATTGATTGTGCCTCGCAGCTTGTTCACCACGAGAGTGGCGAGCGCCTCTCCATCGACATCTTCGGCGATGATGACGATATTCTTCGTCACCTGAAGCGCCTTCTCGAGAACCGGCAGGATATCCTGCACCGAGGAGATCTTTTTGTCGGTGATCAGGATGACGGGCTCTTCGAGAACGGCCTCCATCCGGTCGGCGTTGGTCACAAAGTACGGGCTGATATAGCCGCGGTCGAACTGCATGCCCTCGGTGTATTCGGTCTCGAACTTCATGCTCTTCGATTCTTCGACCGTAATAACACCGTCCTTGCCGACCTTCTCCATCACCTCGGCGATCAGCTTCCCGATCTCCGGGTCTGCAGCGGAAATCGCGGCAACTGCAGCGATCTCATCCGCACCCGTGACCGGCGTCGCCAGCGCCTTGATCTTTTCAACGGCTTTCTCGACGCCCTTCTCCAGCCCGCGCTTGATCGCCATCGGGTTCGCGCCCGCAGCGACGTTCTTCAGCCCCTCGCTGACCATCGCTTGCGCAAGCACGGTAGCGGTGGTCGTTCCGTCGCCGGCGACGTCATTCGTCTTGGTGGCGACTTCCTTGGCAAGCTGGGCGCCCATGTTCTCGAAAGGATCTTCCAATTCGATCTCTTTCGCGATCGTCACGCCGTCGTTCGTGATCGTGGGGGCGCCGAACTTCTTGTCGAGGACGACATTGCGGCCGCGCGGGCCGAGCGTGATCTTGACCGCGTCGGCCAAGGCATCGACGCCACGCTTCAGAGCCCGGCGGGCATCTTCCTTAAAAAGGATCTGCTTCGCCATCGTTCGCTCGCTCCCTCTTACTTCGTGCTGTTCGTAACCACCGCGAGCAGATCCGACTCGCGAAGCACGAGATACTCGGTGTCTTCAATCTTGAACTCGGTGCCGGCATACTTCGCGTACAGCACCCGGTCGCCCACTTTCACTTCCATCGGCGAGCGCGTGCCGTTATCGAGGATGCGGCCGGGACCGACAGCGACGACCATCCCCTCCTGCGGCTTCTCCTTCGCCGTGTCGGGCAGGACGATCCCGCTCTTCGTCACTTCTTCTTGCTTCAGCGGGGTAACGACAACGCGATCACCAAGCGGCCTGAGCTCAGCCATGCGAGGTTCCTCCGATCACCCGAAATAGTTTGCAGCCAAATTAGCACTCGAGCAGGGCGAGTGCTAATCCGCTCGCATTCTAGCGAAGCGCCGACGAGTCGAGCAAGGATGCGTTGCGTTAGAGCAGACAACCGCTCGGAAGACTAACGATCTTCTAATGTCTCGCCGAAGATCAAAGCTTCAAGGCGCTCTGGCTGGTATCCCCACACCGCGACGCCGTCGATGACAGTGACGGGAGGAGTTTTGAAGCCGGCAGCGAGGAACTCCGCCCGCGCCGCCGGATCGATCAGCACGTTTCGTGCCTCAAACGGCACCCCCAGCTCGCGAAGGAACTCCTTCACCACCCGACAGGGGCTTCAGCGATCATCCGTGTAGAGAATGATGCGCTTCGTGTTCATCGCGCTCCAACATAGGGCGTTGTCTGGATCACAGTGGCAATTGTGGCGCGCACTTCTTCGGCGATGTCCGGGCGAAATCCGAACAGCATCAGGTTCACGCCGTGAACGCCGCGGATGGACCGCAGCGCGCGCAAGGTCTCTGCAAACACGGCAAGCCCTTCGCGCTTGGGGTCAGCTGCCTCTCGGATTCGGCTCAGGATATGCTCGGCAATGACGATTCGGAGCCGGCCGGGCACCCGCTCGACAGCGTCTCGGGAGAGAAGCGGCATCATCCCTGGCAGCAGCCAGACAGGGCGGGACAATCGGGGACGGAGCGCGTCAAGAAACGCCTCCACCCGCTCTGCCTCATACACTGGCTGGGTGAGGAGAAATTCTGCGCCGGCTTCGGCCCGGCGTGCTGCCTGCTCCGCGGCTCGCTCCGCCGGAACGCTGTTGAGGTCGACCGCCGCGCCGACGAAGAAGGGCGCCCCGGCGTCCCGCCGCGCTGCCACGAGCCGGATCAGGCCGAAGGTACCAAGGTCATGCACCGGCTTTGCTTTGACCCCTTCCGGGAATTCATCGCCGCGCAGGCAGAGGATGTTGCGGACATCGAGCGCCTCGGCGGAGATGAGGTCCGACTCGATTGCAAGGCGGTTCTGGTCTCGGGTGATGCAGACCCAGATCGGCTCGATGCCCTGCCGGACGAGCAGGCCGGCGGCAGTGAGACTGCCGAGCTGCGCTGTTCCTCCATGATTGTTCGTGACGGTGATCGCGCGGGCGAAGCGAGAGAGCGCAGCGGCACGCCGGAAGAATGCGCCGAGACGCGCCGAAGCAGGCGGCACGACTTCGCTGGTGACAACGAAGCGCCCCGCGGCGAGGTCCGCGGCGAGCCGGCTGACAGCGCGCAGCGGCCCGCTCACTGAAGGACCTCGCCGAGATACGCGGCAACGAGCTCTTCCTCGTCGAGCCCGAGCAAGTCGCGCAGAACCGCCTCGGTGTGCTCGCCGAGCAAAGGCGGCCGCCGGACCGCTTCCGGCCCAATGCCCGACAGCTGAAAGCTCGGGCCATTGACCCGGACCCGCCCCAGCTCAGGATGGTCGAGGCGGAGGATCTTGCCCCGCGCGGCGAGGTGGGGGTCGCGGAAGAGGTCAGCGGCAGTTTGGACCGGTCCCGCGGGAACACCGGCAGCTTGGAGCACCTCGGCGGCCTCTGCCGGCCTCCGCAGTCGGGTCCACGCCTCGATCGCCGCGTCGATCCGGCCGGCCGCCTGCTGCCGGCCGGCAAGGTCCGCAAGGGCAGGGTCAGCGGCAAGATCAGCGCGGCCGATCGCATGAGCGAGCCGCTGCCAGTCCTCGTCGCTCTCGCATGCGATGGCAACCCAACGGTCGTTCCCGCGGCAGCGATACACCCCATGCGGCGCTGCCTCAGGATGACGGTTTTCGCTGGGCCTTGGTACGACGCCGTTCACGGTGTAATCGAGGATCGCGGGTCCATTGAAGACGACCGTGCTCTCATGCTGCGAGAGGTCGATTAGCTGGCCCTCGCCGGTACGGTCGCGGTAGTGCAGCGCAGCCAGAATAGCGATCAGCAAATGGTAGGAGTTGCAGGAGTAATCGGGATGAGCAGTGCAGGACGCAACGGGAGGGTCGCCGGCGAACCCCGAAAGCGCGTTCAACCCGGCCGCTGGCCCGATCGTGTAGCCGAAACCGACGTACTGGGAGCGCGGTCCGGACCGCCCCATGACCGATGAGCGGGCCACAATGAGGTCAGGACGGATCTTCATCAGTTCGTCAGGAGTGAGGCCCCATTTCGGCAGCGGGTCGACGCCGTAGTTGTCGACCACGACGTCGGCAAGCGCGATCAGCCGTCGGAGGAGGGCGGGCCCGCCTTCGGTCGCCATGTTGATGGTGACGGAGCGCTTCGAAGTGTTCATGAGGGTGAAGATGCCGCTCTGATTCAGACTGTCGGTCCATGGCGGCCGCGGGAGCGCCATCACGCGCAGGCCGTCGGGATGAACGGCGCTCTCGATCTTCAGCACCTCGGCCCCATGGTCGGCGAGCACCTGCGTGGCAGCGGGACCAGCAATCTGCCAAGTGAGGTCGACGACCCGGATCCCCTCGAGCGGGAGCCGGCTCGGTCGGCGCGGGCGGGGGAGCGCGGGGCGGTCGCGCCAGCCTTCCGTATCATGCTCGCCGGCCGCGGGCGCAGGACGCCGGATTTGCCAAGGCGTCCGGCTCATTTTGAACGGCGCGCCGGGATAGCGGACGAGCGCTGTCTCGCCGGCCGGCAGACGGTGTTCGACCTCGACCCAAAAGTCGCGGGCGATGAGCTGCGGGTCGCGCTGAAGGTCGGCGACGTCGGCGACAGGGGCAGCGGCGAGGCGATGCGCCTGCGCCGCATCGGCAGCGAGCGTTTTTCGCTTGCCCGCAGCGGCTTGGCGGATCGCGGCGGTCAGCTCGGGGATATGCCGCTCGCGGAAGGCAGGGTCGGTCCACTCCCCGCCTTCGAAGGGCGCGGTGGGCACCCCCATCTCCTCGAGCCAAGCGAGCAGCCCGTCAAACCGGCCGCCCGGCCAAAAGGCGAGCCAGCCGTCGTCGCAGGGAAAGAAGAGCGAAAAGCCGGTGAAGGCGCGGTCGCCGAGGCGGGTGCGGAGATGCCCCATCAGGTCGAGCAGAGCGAGGTTGTTCTCCGTCGTGAAGACAATCGCGTCCTGCAGCGAGACATCGACCTGGCGGCCAACCCCGCGCATCCGGCTGTCGCGCAGCGCGACGAGCGCGGCCGCAGCGGCAACGATGCCGGCCTGCAAGTAGCCCTGCTCGCCGCCGAGATGCGTCGGCGGGCGGTCTGGCATTCCGCCGAGATGCACCAGCCCTCCCGTCGCCATCCCGATCAGGTCGGTGCCGCGCCAAGCGGCGCGCGGACCAGTTTGGCCGAAGGGAGTGATGGAGACAAGAACAAGGCGAGGATTGCACCGATGCAGTTCGGCGAGGCCGAGCCCGCGCTCAGCCAGCCAGCCGACCGGAAACGTTTCAACCAGCAGGTCGGCCTCGGCCGCCAGCTCGAGCAGCCGGCTGCGGCCATCGGCGCGCTCGAGATCGATCACGAGCGAACGCTTGCCGGCGTTGAACCACCAGTAACGGAGGCTCGCCCGGTCATCCCCCCGCGCATACGGCGGCCGCCGCCGTTCGGGGTCGCCGCCGGGAGGCTCAATCCGCAGGACATCTGCCCCCAGGTCAGCGAGGAGGCGGGTTGCATACCATCCGATCGGCCCAGCGAGGTCGAGGACACGCACATCGTCGAGCGCCCCCGCGGGGCGCAGAACGTCCGCCATTCGGTCTCCAGATCGTCGCGTCGCGCAGCGGGATTATCGAGGATCGCCGGCGCTGCTGCCGGCTGGGAGGAAGGGGCGCAAGCCAGAGCGGGAAGGCGGCGGACAGCTTACGGCGCCGCCGGGCGCGCGGTCGCGCTGCCGACAACGGCAGTTTCGCCGCGCTCATTCACCACCCAAACGCGGCAGGTGACGCGGTCGGCCACCTCTTCGACAAGGGCGCCGTGCGCGGTGACCCGTTCGCCGGCGTAGCAAGGACGGACAATTTTACAGTCAAGGGTGCCGCCGACCTGCCAGCCGGCGCCGAAGCGAGCGAACATCATGCGGCAGACCGGCGCGATGACGAGCGCGCCTTGGGCCAGGGGCGCAGGATGACCGTGGCGGTGGGCAAGTTCGACGCTCGTGTGGCCATTCTCTTCTCCTGGTCCTTCAAAGGCACGCATCCGCTCCAGCGTCAGGTCGAACGCGACCGGTTGAAGCAGTTCACGAGCCGGCCGCTCATCTTGGGGCGGCTGCGCAGCCCGCTCCGGGACGCGCTCGGCAGCGCGGCTCGGCCCAAAGAACGCCCACGTTCTCGTGGCGACCGCGATCGGGGTGGCGCCATCGAAGATGTCGAGACGATAGGCGACGAAGAGCCGGTCCCGCCGCCGCCAGCGGTCGGTGATCGTCGTGCGCGCTGTCACGGTCCGGCCGACGAAGATCGGTCCGCGCGCCTCGAAGCCGATCGCCGCGAGCACGCCGTTGAAATCGCGGCGGGGAGGAAAGGCATTCTGCCCCGCGTAGTAGAAGATGGAGTTCGGCGCGACGGGGCCGCCCCACGGAGACGGGCCGGTATACCAGGGATGATGGTCGTCGTACAGGTCGCACCAGCGCGCGACTTCCTCCGCCGAGATAGTCAGTTCCAGTTCCGGCCACCCTCGATCCTCCGCCAGCCAGTCGAAGTCGAGGGGCTCGGGCACCTTCGGCAGCTTGTAGGTGAGCGGAACGCGCATTCTTGCCTCCGCCGCTCATTGTACCGCCCGTCCGATACAATCCGAAGGTGACGACAACCATCTACCTCTGCCGCCACGCCGAGGTGCACAACCCCGACCGCATCCTCTACGGGCGGCTTCCCGGGTTTGGCCTCAGCCGCGCTGGTCACGAACAGGCGGCACGCCTCGCCGCCTACCTCAGCGCCCAGCCGCTCGCCGTCATCTATACCAGCCCGCTGCTGCGCGCGCGTCAGACCGCTGCCTATGCCCTTGCGCTCCAGCCGGAAGCGCGGCTGATCATCGCTCAAGGGCTGCACGAGGTCTTCACCTCATGGCAGGGGAAACCGTGGTCGCAGCTGAGCGGAGCGATGTATTACGAGCCGCCCGCCGACCCCGGCGATGAGACGATGCTCGACGTCGCGCGCCGCATGCGGGGCTTCCTCGAGCATGTCGTGCGGTGTCATCCGGGTCGGGCGGTCGCTGCCTTCAGCCACGGCGACCCTATCGCCATCGTGCTGATGGCGCTTCACGGTCTGCCGCTGAGCGAGCGCGAGCTCCGCCGCAACCGGACGTTTTATCCGGACCTCGCCTCGGTCAACCGCCTTGTTTTCGATGCCGAGGGCACCCTCATCGAGCGCACTTACCTCGCGCTCCAGCAGCTGCCCGAAGTTTCCCGCCTCTAGCGAGGAAGCGCGCCGCATCGACCCGCTGGGCGGCTGAGCAGCATGCCGCCGGACACGCCGAGACGTCCGTCGAGCGCGCGCCGCGCCGTCGCGAGACAGCTCCCCGGCGGCAGCAGCAGGCGGCCGGCCCGCCGCCTCTTCCATCGGGGGGAGCTGACCGCGCTTCAGCAGCTGGAACGGGAATGGCGATACCGCTAACACCCTCCGGTCTCCTCAAGGCGAGGCTCCCAGCGACAGGCTGCTGCAACAGGAGGAGGCAGGGGCCGGGTGGGAGAAGCTGAGGCCGCCTGCGCCGAAGCACGGCGGGCGCATTCTTCCGCCGAGCGGTCAGTTAGCGTAGCCCGTCAATTCGGCGTAGCCGCGCCCGCGGATCGGAACGCCGTTTCGCTCGCCGGTCACTGCCACCGCACCCTCCCAGTAGGCGACACCGGTCTGTTCAGTGACCAGCTCTTGGTCGGCCAGCTTGGGCGTCACCACGAGCCGCACACCGTCCACAGGAATAGCAATCTCCCAGCCGGCAGGGTAGGTCGCACCGGTGCGGGGGCTGGTCCACCGCGCGGTGACGGTAAGGGCGAACTCGTCAACAGGGAGGTCGACTGCTGTTCCGTCTGGGTCGATCCGGGTGGCGAAGCGGTCGTACGGCTGGCCGGTGGTCTGGTCGCGGATCTCATAGACCATATAGTCGGTGCCATCCTCAAGCTGAAGGCAGAACCAATCCCAGCCGCCGCCGAGCAGGGCGATGAAATCGCCCCACTGATGGTCCATCCACGCCTCGCCTGTGACGGCACGTTCGACCCCGCGGTCGAGCAAGGTGCCGGCAACGCGCATGCGCGGGCGCGAGTAGTAGTAGGAGTAGCCGGCCTGGCCATACTGGATCAGCCCGGTGCCTTTGTGGAGCACGGCGGGCTTCGTGGCGATGAGCGTGAGGTCGATGGCATAGCCGGGCAGGGCAGCACGGAGCCGATCGACCCCCTCCCGCCCCTCGATGGTCCAGTCGCCGACATTCAGCCAAATGCCCGGGCGGGCGCGCCGTGCCTCATCGGTCAGCAGGGGAAGCCGGTCAGGACGGCTCTCGCTGCGCTCGGCGTAGTGGAACTCGCCGCGCGCGATGTCCGAGATCGCGAAGTGGGCCAGATAGAGCGGAGGGAGCCGTCCTCGGAGCACCTGGAATACCACGAGCTCAAAGCCGACTTCGCGCCCGTCGTCAAGGTCGAGGTGGCCCGTGTAGTACCACCACTCCATGAGACGGTCGTGCGCTCCCTCATCCTCGGGAAGGCGCACCGTGGGGAAGGGAGGCGCAGGCCCGGCGGCCGGTGTCTCGGGAAGCTGCCCGTCTTGCGGGATCGTCCCCGGAAGGCTGCAGGCGGTGAGGAAGAAGAGCAGAACCAGGGCGAGGAGCGGGCGCCGCGTCATCGCGCCGCCTCCGCAAAGCTGGTCCGCTCGTGCTCGACCCGAGGCAGCAGCCGGTCGAGCGAGGGCGGGAGCCACCAGTTCCAAGCCCCCAGCAGCCGCATCGTCGAGGGGACAACAAGGGCCCGAACGAGCGTCACATCAACCGTCACCGCAATCGCAATCCCAAGGCCAAGCGCTTTGACCAGGATCATGTCGGCGGAAAGAAAGGCGATGCTGACGGCAACGACGATCAGGGCTGCGCTCGTGACGATGCGCCCGCTTCGCTCGAGCCCCTCGGCGACCGCTCGGAGGTTATCGCCCGTCTGCTGATACACCTCCTGCACCCGGGAGAGCAGAAAGACCTCGTAATCCATCGACAGCCCGAACAGCGCGCAAAACATGATCACCGGGATCGACGCTTCGATATATCCCAGCGGCGTAAAGCCAAGCACGCTGCTCAAGTTGCCATGCTGGAACACCCAAACGAGGGCGCCGTAGCTGGCGACGATAGAGAGCAGGTTCATCACAATCGCCTTCAGCGGCAGCAGCAGAGAGCGGAACAGCACCAGCAGCACGAGATAGGTGACCGCCATGATCGCGGCGATTGCGATGGGGAAATCGCGATAGAGAGTGTTGACGTAGTCGACGACCCCGGCGGAGCCGCCGGTCACGAGTACCGTAAATTCCAGCGGCCGACTGTTCCGAAGCGCGCCCACCAGCTCGTACGAACGCGGGTCGGTCATTCCGTAGCGGCTGATGACGCGCACGACGGTGGTGTCGCCGCTTACCAAGCCGCGGACTGCCGCTTGGACGAAGGCGTCGCTGATCCGGTCAGGATTAGCGTACATCAGCAGGTAGTGGTCGAGCGTGAACCGCGGGTCGAGCGAGACGATGCTTTCGACGCGGCTGACCGCCGGATGCGCTTGGATCCGCCGAACGTACTGGTCTAAGGCAGCAAGGTTGGCAGGGTCGAACAGTGCGCCGTTGCGCGCTTGGACCGCGAGCAGGATCGGCGTCGTTTCGGTTGCCGGAAACCGGCGGTCGAGGAGCTCAAAGGCCTCCCGCGACGGTGTGCCCGCAGGAAGGATGGAGGCATCCGGGGCCCCCAGCTTGATCTGCAGGAACGGCGCCCCCAAGCTGAGGAGGACGATCATGGTCGGGATGAGCACGATGCCCGGGCGGCGCATCACGTTTGTCGCCAGCCGCCGCCAGAACCCCTCCTCTCGCGGACGGAGCGCCCACGGGAGCGGCAGGGCGTTGACGCGTCGGCCAAGGATCGACAGCACGGCCGGGAGGAGAGTGAGTGCGGCGGCGACCGCGAGGAGCACGACCACAACCCCGCCGATGCCGACGGAACGGAGGATATTGAACCGGAACGCAATCAGGGCAGCTAGCCCGATGGCGACTGTCAGCCCGGAGAAGAACACCGCGCGTCCCGCTGTCGCCACCGTCGCGACGGTCGCTTCGGCGACACTCGGAGCGCGCTCAAGCTCCTCGCGGAAGCGGCTGACGATGAAAAGGGAGTAATCGACGCCGAGGCCGAGCCCGAGCAGAGTGGCGACATTGAGCACAAAGATCGAGAGCGGCGTCACTTGGGCGATGCCGGCAATCAAGGCGAGCGCAATCGCGGCCGCCACCCCGCCGACAAGCGCCGGCAGCAAGGCGGCCACAACCGAGCGAAAGACAAACAGCAGCGCCGCCGCAGCGAACGGAATAGCAAGCAGCTCGGCGCGCCGGAGATCGTTCTCGCTGACGCGCTGGATATCCTCGTAAAAAATCGGCCCGCCGCCCAAAGCGAGACGCAGGTCGGGCTGCGCGGTCAGCCGCTGCTCAATCTCGGCGGGGAGGTTTGGCAGCTGCTCAGCGCGGCGGTCGAGGATCACCGTGACATAGGCAGCCTTTCCGTCGCTCGCGATCTGCTCCGGCGCCGCCGTGAACGACTTGACTTCCTTCACCAGGGGCCACTGACGGAGCGTCGCCAGCGCTGCCTCGCTCTGCGCGACAAACTCCGGCGTCCGCGCATCGAGACGCTCGCTCGTCATGATGACCTGCACCGCGACGCCATCGAGGCCGAGCCGTTCTCCCAGCAGCGCAAGCGCGCGCTGCGACTCGAGGTCGTCGCTCGCAAAACCGCCGGGGCGGAGCGTCTTCGCGACTTGGGGCAAAAACGGGAGGCTGATCGCAAACGCTGCTGCCCAGAGCAGGATGATTAGCCAACGAAACTGGACTGCTCGGCGACCAATCGCGCTAAACACGAAGGCGATGCTCCATGAGGACGTGCGGGGCACCAGAATTGTCGGACCGATTGCGGCAAACGTCAAGTACGAGTTGAGATTTTCGCCCGGCGCGGGCGCTGCTTGCGTTGGCGCGCTCTCGCAGTAGAATGCGCTCACAGCGGAGGTCGCCTCTGCTGGCATGCCCCGCACGGGGTGGAGGGGAGAATGCACGGTAATCCCGGTCTTGTGCTGGGGCCCGGTCCGGAGGGGTGGTGGGACTCAGAGCGCGTTTCCTCGCCGCAGGTGCTCCGCGAGGAAGACGGCACCTGGAAGATGTGGTACTACGGCCGAGACCCTTCGTTCGACCGCGCTATCAACTTCCCTGCCGGCCGCTCCGGACTGGCCGTCTCGGCGGACGGCATCCAGTGGGAGCGCGTTCGCGGACCGTTGACCATGGGGGCAGTGCTCGAGCCGCACCCTGACCCCAGCCGATTTGACAGCGGACACGTCGGCGTGACGAACGTCCAGAAGATCGACGGCCTCTACTGGATGTGGTATCTCGGCGGCGACCAAGAAGAAATCGGCCGGGGAGGACTGCGCTATAAAGGGCTGCGGATGCTGCCCGGCTGCGCCGTCTCGCGCGACGGGATCCACTGGACGCGGCTGGCAGGGCCGTACCGCGGTGCGCTGCTCGCTCCCGGGCGCGCGGGTGAATTCGACGCTCTGCTCTGCAACTGGCCGCGCGTTCTCCGGGACGACGACGGAACGTGGAAGCTGTATTACCACGCCCGCCGTCCAGACGGGGGTGCCACCGTCGGCCTGGCGGTCTCGCCGGATGGTCTCCGCTGGGAGAAAGTTGGCCCGATCTTGGGCGATGGTGCTCCGGGCGCGTGGGATGCGGCCGGGCCGGGCTGCCGCCACGTCTTAAAAGTGAAAGGCGACTACCTGATGTTCTACGAAGGACGCGACGCCGACGGCTACTACTCCATCGGTCTCGCAGTCTCCCACGACGGCATTCACTGGGAGCGGGACGCCAATGGCGAGCAGCCGGGCGGCCCCTACTTCCGCCACGCGCCGAAAGGCTCTGGGCGCTGGGATGCGCGCGCCGTCGGTACGCCGTGGGTCGTTCCCCTTGATGACGGCAGTTTTCGGCTGTACTACGTCGGCGTGAATGAGGGCGGACACGACGAACTGTCGTCGCGCCACCAGATCGGGATGGCAGTGAGCGACGGTCCCAACTACCGGCGCTGGTTTCGCTACGACGAGTAAGACACCTGAGAAAGGACCTCGGCGATGCACGCTGTTCAAGCCCTGACGCTGCTCATCATCCGCGTCAATGACCTCGAGCGGGAGGTCGCGTTCTACCGCGACGGGCTTGGCATGGAGGTAACGCGCCACGTCGAAGGCCGGGTCGCCCAGTTTGCGCTGCCGCAGGGCGGCGCCCTCGAACTGACGCCGGGCGGCGAGGTTGTCCCGCCGGTCCAGGATCGGCGCGAGGTCCAGACGCTGCCGATCTTCCGAGTTGCGGACGTTCATGCCGTCGTCGACCGCGCCGTCCGCCACGGAGCGAGGGTCGTCAACGCGCCGTTCGAGTATAACGGCCAGTGGCTCGCCTACCTTGCCGACCCCGAAGGCCATGTCTTCGGCGTGGTGGCGGCGCAGTCGGCATGAGCGACCCCGGCTTGATTTTCCGCCCCGGCCCCGCGGGCTGGTGGGACTCCTTCTCTGTCTCCTCTCCTCAGGTGCTCCGCGAGGAAGACGGCACCTGGAAGATGTGGTACTACGGCCGAGACACTGCTTGGAATCGCGCGATCGCCGGCACCGATGGGCGCAGCGGACTTGCAGTGTCTGCGGACGGAATTCGCTGGGAGCGGGTTCGGGGTCCGCTCACGCTCGGGGCAGTGCTCGAACCGAGCAGCGATCCGGCTCGGTTCGACAGCGCGCATGTCGGCGTCACGTGCGTTCTCCGTTTCGACGGCCTGTATTGGATGTGGTACCTCGGCGGCGACTGGTCGCCGACGCTGTGGGACGGGGTGGAGCGCATCGGCATCCCCTATTTCATCGGCTGTGCCATCTCGCGCGATGGGCTCCACTGGACGAAGCTCCTCGGCCCGTATCGGGGCGCCGTGCTTCCCCTTGGCGGGCCGGGCGAGTTCGACGAACTGTCGGCGACGTACGGCCGGGTGGTGCGGCTGCCGAATGGCGAATGGCGCCTCTACTACCACGGGCTGCACCCGACGCGCGGGGCGCGGATCGGCCTCGCTGTCTCGGGCGATGGGCTGCATTGGGAAAAGTGCGGTCAGATCCTCGGCAACGGCGAGCGCGGGCGGTTCGACGAGCGAGGCGTGTCGTGCCGGGCCGTCATTCCCTTTCAGAGCGGCTGGCTGATGTTCTATGAGGGCAGCAATTTCGCCAACTATTACGCAGTCGGGGTTGCGACCTCGCCGGATGGCCTCCGCTGGACGAAGGAGGCGGGAGACGAGGCCGGCGGCGCAGTGCTCGCACCGAGCCCCTCCGGCTCGGGGCGGTTCGACAGCCAAGCGGTCGGAACGCCCTGCGTTGTCCCAATGGATGACGGCAGCCTGCGGCTCTACTACGTCGGCGGTCCGGAGCGGCGAGCGGGCGCCGACTACCGCCAAGCGATCGGTCTCGCGGTGAGCGATGGGACCAACTATCGGCGCTGGCACCGCTGGGAGCCCTGAGCGGGAGCGAAGTCAGCTGCGGCGCGCTCTCCGCGCGTTCTCGCGCGCGCATCTTCGGCTGCCGCTCTGCGCGGCGGCGGGGGTGATCGGGGCGTGGATCTGGCATCTAGGCTATCAAGACCCACCGTGGCAGCTGGATGACCCCGCCTTCTGGGCGCATTTGGCTCTCGAAGGCATGGTCGCGCTCGGCATCGGCGGCTCACTGTTTGTGCTGAGCGGCGCTGCGCTCCGCTACGTTGAGGCGCGCCGCGCCCCGGAACAGCTGTCGGTTGATAGCCCGGAGCATACTCAGTAGACTGTACATCCGGAGTTGACCGCAGCGGAGGAGCGATGGCCTACGTCCGAGTGACTTCAGTGATCTTTTCCGAACACGACGCCGCGGAAGGCGCCAAAATTCTCCAAGAGTTGAACGACGAGGCCGATAAGTACGAGGGACATATCCTCGGCATGGTGCTCCGGTCGGTCGTCAACCCGCACCATTTCTTGCGGATCAGCATGTGGCATAACCGCCATCAAGCGGACCACGCCTCAACGAGCGATCACGTTGTCGCCCTCCGCGCGCGGTTGAATGTCCTCACCGTCGACGGTCACCACCGCGAAGACTCGTTCGAGTATGTCGGCGATATCAGCAAGCTGCGCCTGAACCTGTGACCCGGCTCAGTAGCCCCGCGCAGGATCATACCGGTGCAGCAGCGGTTCGCCGGCGAGGTAACGCCGCAGATTGTCGAGAAAGGGCGTGACCACCCGTTCCTCGAGCCGCTGGGAGAGAAAGCTCCGGTGGGGGGAGAGCAGGATATTGGGCGCGGAGCGGAGGGGCGAGGTTTCGGGAAGGGGCTCGACGCGGTAGACATCGAGAGCGGCGCCCGCGAGCCGGCGCTCGCGCAGCGCTGCGGCGAGCGCTTCTTCATCGAGGATCGTGCCCCGGCCGACATTGATCAGGCGCGCCGTCGGTTTCATCTGCGCCAACTCGGCAGCGCCGATCAGGTTCTCGGTTTCCGGCGTCGCCGGAGCCGCAAGGACAAGGTAATCCGACTCCCGCAGTAGCACCGGCAGCCCCTCCGGACCGTACAGCGCCTCCACATAGGGAGGAGGCGCCTCCGGCGTCCGCTTCGCTGCCAGCACTCGCATGCCCAGCGCATGAGCGAGACGTGCCGTCTCTCGGCCGATCCCGCCGAAGCCGAAGATCCCGACCGTCTGCCCGAGGATCTCCTCGACCTGCCCGCCGGACCACTGGCGCCGCGCGTCGTCGTTCACCCACTTCGGATACCGCTTCGCGAGGAGCAAGATCGCGCCAATCACCCACTCCGCGATAGGACGGCTGGCCCACCCGCGCCCGAGCGTGATGATCGCCTCCGACTCGAGAAAGCCCGAGGCCCGATAAGCGTCGATGCCCGCCTGCGAGCCGTGAAACCACCGCACCTTCGGCGCGCGCGCTGCAATCCCGCGCGGCGTGAAGGTCGCGAAGAGGACCTCGCACTCGGCGAGCTGAGCGTCCAGTTCCCGCGCTGCCGGCTCGTCTTGCCGGGGAACGCCATGCTGCGAGGCGACAAGATGGCTCAGATCGCGCACTTCCACATCACCGACAGCGCGAATCCGGTCGAGCTGTGCGGGGGAGAGCGCCGTCAGGACGCCGATGACAACGGTCACCTGCTCCTTCCTCCTTCGGTCATCAAGCGCATGCTGCCGAGCTGGGGAAGGACCCCCAGCCGCAGGCTAGCCGACCTGGTCGGCGACTCGGTCGAGCGCCGCCACATCCTCGGGGGAGAGCCGGAAGCGCAGGGCGCCGGCATTTTCCGCTGCCTGCCGACCGGTCTTCGCCCCGGGTATCGGGATAGTCCCTTTCTCAATCGTCCAGCGCAAGGCGATCTGCGCGGGAGAGCGACCGTAGCGCTCGCCCATCCGGCGCAGTTCCGCGAGCAGCGGGTCGATCCGCCGAAGCCGCGGGAGGAGCGAGAGCGAACGCACGCCGGGCGGCCGCTGCGCGCGAGAGTACTTCCCGGTCAGCAGGCCCTGCCCAAGCGGGCTGTAGGCGATCACGGTCACGCCGAGCTCCCGACAGAGGTCCAGCAGGCCTGTCCGCTCCGGCGCGCGCGCGAGCAGGCTGAAATTGATCTGGTTCGAGGCGAGGGGTATCCCGTGCCGATCAAGCGCGCGGTAGGCGCGTCGGAGCTCCTCGTACCCGAAATTCGAGACCCCGACCTGGGCAATCAGCCCGCGCCGCACAGCGGCCGCCATCCATTCCATCAGTCGCTCGATAGGGACCAATGGGGTCGGCCAATGGATTTGGTAGAGGTCGATCTGGGAGCGCCCCAGCCGGCGAAGGCTCCCCTCGAGCGCGCGGAAGAAGTCAAGCTCCCGCTGCCGCCAGGGGAAGGGAAAGAATTTTGACGCCACCAGCACGGGAACGCGAACCGTCCGCAGAAAGCGCCCGATCAGCCGCTCTGAACGCCCCATGCCGTAGATTTCTGCGGTGTCGATGAGCGATACCCCTGCCGCGAGGCTGGTCCAAAACGCGTCCTGCACGTCGGCAGCAGAATAGCTTCGGCCGTAGCCCCAAACCCAGCGGTCGCCCCACTGAAAAGCGCCCACTCCGAGCGGAAGGAGCGTGGGGCCCTCTCTCCCGAGCGTGACGCGGGCTGTTTCATCGTGCATAGGAAGAGGATACTCGGTTATCATCGGCCATGGGAGGTTCTGCGGTGCGCCCCGCAGCCTGCGGCGCTCGGGGGCTTCCTCTGAGGCGGAACCTTGCCTCGGACCATAAGAAAGGAGCACGGTTCCAGCTTGGGAACGATTAACGTCGCAATCATCGGAGTGGGGAACTGCGCCTCATCCCTCGTGCAAGGCGTCGAATTTTATCGAAACGCGCCTGATGACCAGTTTATCCCCGGCCTGATGCACACCCGGCTCGGTGGCTATCACGTGGGCGATATCCGGTTCACCGCCGCCTTCGACATCGATGTCGAGAAGGTGGGGAAAGACCTGTCCGAGGCGATTTTCTCCGGGCCGAACAACACGGTGAAGTTCGCGGATGTTCCCTATCTCGGCGTGCGGGTCGAGCGGGGGATGACCCACGACGGGCTGGGCAAATACCTTTCCCAGATCATCAAAAAAGCGCCGGGCGAAACTGCAGACATTGTCAAAATCCTGAAGCAGACCGAAACGCATGTCGTCGTTTCCTTCCTCCCCGTCGGGAGCGAGAGCGCGACCCGCTGGTATGTCGAGCAGATCCTGAATGCCGGTTGTGCCTTCGTGAACTGCATCCCCGTCTTCATCGGCCGGCAGGCTGACTGGTCGCGTCGCTTCAAGGAGCGAGGGCTGCCCATCATCGGCGATGACATCAAGTCTCAGGTTGGCGCGACGATCACCCACCGCGTACTGACGAAGCTGTTCCGCGACCGGGGCGTCAAGGTCGAGCGCACCTATCAGCTGAACTTCGGGGGCAACACCGATTTCCTCAACATGCTGGAGCGCGAACGGCTTGAGTCGAAGAAAATCTCGAAGACCAACGCCGTCCTCTCCCAGCTCGACTACCCGCTGCCCGAAAGTGATGTCCATGTCGGGCCGAGCGATTACGTGCCGTGGCTGACCGATCGCAAGTGGTGCTACATCCGGATTGAAGGGCGCACCTTCGGCGATGTTCCCCTCAATCTCGAATTGAAGCTCGAGGTCTGGGACAGCCCCAACTCTGCCGGCGTGGTGATCGACGCGATCCGCTGCGCCAAGCTAGCCCTTGACCGCGGGATCGGCGGGACCCTGATCGGTCCGTCCGCCTACTTCATGAAATCCCCGCCGATCCAGTACTCGGATGAGGAGGCGCGCCGGATGGTCGAGGACTTCATCGCCGGCGTAGGAGACGCGTGATCCGCGCGTTCACCACGCTCTCGAATGCGCTCGCTCGGCGAGGGGAGCGAGCGTGGGCGCAGGGGCAGGCAGTAGTCCTTCTCGCTCTCTATCGGCTGGCAGCCATGCTCGTGCGCATCGTACCGCTCTGGTTCAGTTACTGGTGCGCCTGCCGGATTGCCGATGTCATCTTTTTCGCGGTCTGGCGCGACAAGCGGCGAGTGACCATCCAGAACATGCGGTTGGTGCTTGGGCCGTCGGCATCGCCGCGCACCGTGCGCGCCTGCGCGCGGGAGAGCGTCCGCAACTACGCAAAATACGTGGTCGAGTTCCTCCGCTTTGCCAGTCTGCGCCACCGGCACATTCTCGATGCCCTCGAGATCACCGACTGGAGCCGCTTCGATGCCTTGCGCGCCGAGGGGCGCGGCGTGCTCTTTGTCGCGTTCCACACCGGCAATTGGGACCTCGCCGGCGCAGCGGCGGGGCTGCGCGGCTACCCCTTGCACGTCGTAGCCGATGTCGTCGGCCCTCCCCTCCTCAACGCGGAGATCCAAGGGATACGGCGACGCCAAGGGATCCGGCTCATCGAGGCGGACCATCCGGCCGCTGCGGCGCGCGCCCTGATCAAAGCGCTCCGCGCCGGCGAGATGGCGGGGATCCTGATCGACGTGCCCGCCCCTGACGGCGTGCCCGTTCGCCTGTTCGGCAAGACAGCGTATCTCCCCGCCGGGCCGGCGACGATCGCGCTCCGAACCGGGGCGCGGGTCGTTCCCACCGCGGTGTTTCGCCGCCCAGACAATCGGTTTGAGCTGCTGGTCGACGAGAGCTTCTGCTATGCTCCTCGTGGGGACCGTGAGCACGACATCCGCTCACTCACCCAGGCGATGGCGAGCGCGCTTGAAGCCCTCGTCCGTCGCCAGCCAGAGCAGTGGTATATCTTCCGCGAACTGTGGCCCGTTCGAGCGACGCTCACGGCGCCGCGTTCTGCCCCAGCCGCAGTAGGAGCCGATGCATGACTGCTTCCCCTCGTCTTGGCAAGGCGGATATTCATCTGCACTCCCGCTACTCCGATGGGATGATGACGGTCCGCCAGATTTTGGACTGGGTGGAGGAGAAAACCGACCTCGACGTGATCGCTGTCACGGACCACGACGATATCGAAGGGGGGCTGCGCGCTCGCGAGCTTGCTGTCGCCGGCGGCTATCGCGTCGAGGTGATCGTCGGCGCAGAGATTTCGACCCGCGACGGACACGTGCTGGCGCTGTTTGTCGAAAAGCCGGTCCGGTCCTTTCGCCCCCTTGAGGAGACGATCGAGGAGATCCGCGCACAAGGCGGGCTGTGCGTCGTTCCCCACCCCCTCAGCTGGCTGATCACGTCTGTCGGCGAGCGCGCTCTTGACCGAGCGATGGCGCACCACACGCCGGGGATCACCGCGCTCGAAGTCGCGAACCCCACTATCGCGGGCCGCGTGACGCGCCTGAAGGTGGCGCAGCTGAACCGGACCCGCTACGGTCTTGCGGAGACCGGCGGTTCTGACGCGCACTTCCTGCCCGCGATCGGCGCTGCCTACACCACCTTCCCGGGGCGAACCGCCGAAGACTTCCGGCGCGCTCTGCTCGCACGCGCGACTGCTGGCGTCGAACATCCCGGGAAACCGGAGCGCATTCCCGTTCGCGACTTGATCCGTCAGCAAGGGAGGAGCCTCGTCTGGCTGCCCGCCAAGCGCTTCCGGCGGCGTCTTGCGGAGCGGCGCGCGGCGCGGTCCGCCTAGGGCGCCGCATGTACGTCGGTCTGGTCACTCCGTACGACTGGGCGGTGCCGGGAGGGGTCAATCGCCATATCGAGAGCCTCTACCGCCAGCTGGTGAGGCGTGGCCACCGTGCCAAAATCATTGCCTCCTCCTCCGTGCCTGTCGAGCAGTTCGACCATCCCGACCTGATCTTCATCGGCAAGCCCTATCCCATCCCAGCCTCAGGCTCGATCGCGCGTATTCCAATCCTCTTCAACCTTGATAAGCCGGTGAAGGAACTGCTCGCGCGCGAGCAGTTCGACATCATCCACGTGCATGAGCCGCTGCAGGGGCCGCTCCCGCTGACGGTGCTGCGGTTTTCAAACGCCGCCAACGTCGGCACATTTCATGCCTACTCCGGCAGCCGCTATTCCACCGGGGCGATGGCGTATTACTATGGGCAGCGGCTGCTGAAACGCTGGTTCCGGAAGCTCGACGGCAAGATCGCTGTCTCGGAGGCAGCGGCAGAGTTCGTCGAGCAGTACTTTCGCGGCTACTACAACATTATTCCGAACGGCATCGACTACGACCGGTTTGCGGCGGCTCTCCCTCCTATCCCAACCCTCGCCGACGGCCGGCCGAGCATTCTCTTCTTGGGGCGGCTTGAGGAGCGCCGGAAAGGGCTGAAGTATCTCCTGCGCGCCTTTCGGCTGGTGAAGCAGGACTGGCCGACCGCCCGCCTCGTAGTGGCCGGCGGAGGAGAGCGCGCCCGGGCCGGCTACGAAGCGTGGGCTCAGCGTACTGGCCTGGCCGATGTGCTCTTCGTCGGCGCTCTCTCGGAGGAAGAGAAGGTTCGCTACTTTCAAAGCGTCACCCTCTTCGTCGCTCCCAACACCGGCGACGAAAGTTTTGGGATCGTTCTCCTTGAAGCGATGGCAGCGGGGCGCCCGATTGTTGCCTCGAACATCCGCGGCTTCGCGTGCGTACTCACCCACGGGGTTGAGGGGCTGCTCGTCCCTCCGAAGAATGAGGTGGCGCTTGCGGCAGCAATCAGCCAGCTGCTTGGCGACCCCGCTCGCCGCGAGGAGTTCGCTCAGAACGGCCGCGTGAAAGCGCGCGACTACAACTGGGATCGGGTTGCGGAGCGGATCTTGGCCTATTACGAGCGGATCCTCCTGGCGAAGGAGGCAGCGCGGGAGAGCCGGCGCCGCGCCGCTGCTGCGCCGGCGCGCCGGAGCGCGCTCCGGCGCCTCGGCTCTGCCGTCGCGCCCTATGTTGGCCTCGGACGATGAAGGCGCTGCGCCCGCTCGCCGCTCGCCTCACCGCGCCGCTGCTCGGCGCTCTTGCGCGCACGCCCATCACGCCCAATCAGCTGACCGTCGTCGGCGCGGCCGTGAATGCTGCCGTCGCCGTCGTCATTGCCGTTGGGGAGAACCGAGTGGCAGGCATCCTCGTCCTGCTTGCGAGCGCCTTCGATCTCCTCGACGGTGCGCTCGCCCGTGCCAGCGGGCGCGTCAGCCGTTTCGGCGCGTTTCTCGACTCGACGCTCGACCGGTTTGGGGACGCGGCCCTCTTCTTCGGCACGGCGTGGCGGGGAGTGCGCACAGGAAACCCGCTGCTGACGCTGCTTGCCTTCCTTGCCTGCGTCGCGAGCCTCCTCGTCAGCTATACGCGTGCCCGAGCTGAGGGCGTCGGCGCGAAAGGAGAAGTCGGCCTGTTCGACCGGCCAGCCCGTATCGTCGTGCTCGCGGCGGGCCTTATGACCAATCGGCTGCCCCCCGCGCTTCTCCTCATCACGCTCGGCGCCGCCGCCACCGTCATCCAGCGGATTGTCGCAGTCCGGCAGCAGCTCAGCGCCTGACCGTTCAACCGCGCTGTGGTATGCTCGCTTCATCCTGCCAGCGAGGGTGACCGATGCCGGATGTGCTTGGCTACCGTGCCAAATTTGGGGTTCTCGGGCCATCGACAAACACGATCGTCGAACCAGACTACTACATGATGGCGCCGCACGGCGTGACGTTTCACTATGGCCGCATCTACATCCGGGACCAGCGGCTGGGCAATGATGAGCAGTTCGAGGCGCTGCTCGTGCAAATTCGTGAAGCGATCGAGCAGACTGTCCGCGAAGTGATGACGTGCGAGCCCGACTACCTGATCATGGGAATGTCGGCTGAAACGTTCTGGGGCGGCAAGGAAGGGAATGAGGCGTTTCAGCGGCGGATCGAGCAGTGGTCGGGACTGAAAGTGGCCACCGGCGCAGATGCCTGCCGGCGCGCGCTCGCGGTGTTCAACGCTCGGCGGCTCGGCGTTATCACCCCCTACCAGCCGGTCGGCGACGCTCAGGTGCGGCGGTTCTTCACCGAGTGCGGCTTCGACGTCGTCGCCCTCGAAGGCCTCAAGTGCCCGAGCGCCGTGGCGATTGCCCATGTCACTGAAGACCGCCTGCGGCAGGCGATCCTCGAGGTGAACAAGCCGGATGTCGATGCCATTGTTCAGGTTGGGACCAATCTGTCGATGGTGCGCCTCGCCGATGAAGCGGAGCGGTGGTTGAAGAAACCGGTGATCGCGATCAACGCGGCGACGCTCTGGCACGCGCTGCGCGAAAACGGGATCAACGACCAGATGCGGGGCTTTGGGACGCTCTTGCGCGAGTACTAGCGCGACCGCAGCGCTCGCAGAGCGCGCGCCTGCCCCGGCAGCCTCACCCGGGGCGAGCTGAGGGGGAGCGGCCGGGCAGTTCATCCCGCGGAACAAGCCATTCGTGCGACCAGTCGGCGATGGCGCGAACCACGCCGGCAAGCGCCTCCCCCTTTGGAGTGAGGCGATACTCCACACGGACTGGGGTCTCGGGATAGACCGTGCGGACAACAATGCCCGCCGCTTCAAGCTGCTTCAGGCGCTCCGACAACATCCGGTCGCTGATGCCGGGGATCGCGGCGGCGATCTCGCCGAACCGCGCTTTCCCAGCGAGCATCGCCCGGATGATCACCCCTGTCCATCGGTTCCCGATCAATTCGACTGCCTGATGGAAATAGGGGCAAAACGCAGTCAGCGGCTCTGCCATAGTGGCTATTGTCTCTTATTCCCCACTGCCTGACAACGGCCGTCCGGAAGTGGCAGCCTCGTCCTCCCTAGACGCCTTAGGCTGAAGTTCGAGCTTCAGCCTCTTCCTCGGCGGAGGCGCCGAGGAAGAACGCGGCCGCGCCCTGGGAGCGGGCCGGGCGGGGGAGGAGGCGCTTCTTCCCCAGACCTGGCAGAATAGCAGGCGCAGTTCTGAACCTGAGGGTAGAATGACCCAGCTCCGCGACGAACGCGCGACCGCGCAGTCCCCCGCTCACCGCCTGCTCGCCGCCGCGAGCGCGCTCTGCGACGAGGCGACCGCTTTCCTCCGGGCAAAATGCCACGAAAACGGCCGGCTGAGCGAAGCAAAGCTGATCGAGCAGCAGCAAGCAGCGCACGCCCTTGCCCACCTTGCCATTCAGGTGGAGGCGGGGCGCCAACTGCTCGCCTGGGCAGACCGGCTGGCGGCCCCTCCCGGCTCGCTGGAGCGCATGATCGCCGAGGCGTGGATAGCGCGTCTCGCCGGAGCGCTGGGGGGCGGCGTGTCGCTGAGCGCGGTTGAAACAGTCGCGCCCTTCGAACTGGGGATAGCCGAAGGCGCCCTCGCCCTGCTCTCCGACCGAGAAAGCGCGCAGTTCATCGACGCTGCCGGGGGGAGCGAGGTCGACGACCGCATCGCCGCCCTCCTCGCAGAAACGGGCAGCACCGGGCGGCGCGGGCTCGACGAGGCCCTTCAAGCAGTGCAGGTCCAGTTTGCGCGCTTCGTTGACGAGCGTGTGGTGCCGCTCGCGCAGCAGATCCATCGTGAGAACAGCCTCGTGCCGCTCGACCTGATCCGCGAGTTGGCGGCGCTAGGGGTCTTCGGGCTGACGGTGCCGGAAGAGTACGGCGGCTCCGGGTTCGGCAAACTGGCGATGGTCGTTGTCACCGAAGAGCTCGCTCGCGGGTCGATCGGCGTCGGCTCGCTCGGTACGCGCAGCGAAATTGCGGCCGAACTGATCCTTGGCGGAGGCACGGCAGCGCAGAAGCGGACATGGCTGCCTCGTCTCGCCCGCGGAGAGATCCTCCCGACTGCTGCCTTCACTGAGCCGAATGCCGGCTCGGACCTTGCCTCCGTTCAGACCCGGGCGGTGAAGGTCGAGGGCGGCTGGCGGATCTACGGGCAAAAGACGTGGATGACTCACGGCGCCCGCGCCGACCTGATGACCCTGCTCGCTCGTACCGACCCCACGCAGCCCGGGCACCGCGGGCTGTCGATGTTTCTCGCCCCGAAGACCCGCGGGACGGACGACATGCCATTTCCCGATGAGGGGGTAGCAGGAAGCGAAATCCGCGTCCTCGGCTATCGCGGGATGCGCGAGTACGAGGTGGCGTTCGACGGGTTTTTTGTCCCCGACGACGGCCTGCTCGGCGGCGTGCCGGGTCAGGGCTTCCGCCAGCTGATGGCGACGATGGAAGTGGCGCGCATCCAGACCGCGGCGCGGGGGGTCGGGGTCGCTCAGGCAGCCTTCGACGAAGCGCTGCGCTATGCCCGCACCCGGGTGCAGTTCGGCAAGCCGATCTTCGCCTTTCCCCGCATCCGGGCCAAGCTCGCCCGCGCCGCCGTGCTCATTCAAGCGGCCCGCCAGCTCACCTACTACGCCGCGCGGCGCAAGGAGACGGGAGAACGCTGCGACCTCGAAGCCGGAATGGCGAAGCTGCAGGCGACCCGCGCCGCCTGGGAAGTTGCTGACGCCGCAGTCCAGATCCACGGCGGGCTCGGCTACGCGGAGGAGACCCCCGTCAGCCGGATCTTTCTTGACGCCCGCGTTCTCTCCATCTTCGAGGGGACAAACGAGATCCAAGCGCAGATCATCGCTCGCCGGCTCCTCGAGTAGCGGCCGGTCGCGAGCGACGCGAGCACAGCGCGGCAGGCCCCGCGCGCCCTCAGCGCTCGATCGGGGCGCGGACGAGATTCCCCCATTCCGTCCACGACCCGTCATAGTTGCGCACTTTCGGGTAGCCGAGGAGGTAGGTAAGGACGAACCAGGTATGGGAGGAGCGCTCGCCGATGCGGCAGTAGGCGATGATCTCTTTGTCGGGCGTGATCCCCTCGGGCTCGTAGATCGCGCGCAGTTCCTCAGCGGACTTGAAGGTCCCGTTCTCATTCGCGGCGCGCGCCCAAGGGATATTCTTGGCGGTGGGAATGTGGCCGCCCCGCTGCGCCCCTTCCTGCGGGTAGGACGGCATGTGGATCAGTTCGCCGGAATACTCCTGCGGAGAGCGGACATCGACCAAGGCGCGGCCTTCAGGCGCGCGGAGGTGCGCCATAACGTCGTCGCGGAAGGCGCGGATCGACAGGTCCTCATCGCGGGCGCGATAGGTCGTCGGCGGGAAGACGGGGACCTCCTTGGTCAACGGGCGCCCTTCGTCGATCCATTTCTGCCGCCCGCCGTTCATCACGGCCATCCTCTCGTGCCCGTAGAGGCGGAACAGCCAGAAGGAGTAGCACGCATACCAGTTATTGCGGTCGCCGTAGAACACGACCATCGTGTCATTGGCGATGCCATGCTTTGAGCAGAGCTGCTCGAACTCCTCTTTGGAGATGAAGTCGCGGATCACCGGCTTCTGGAGATCGGTGTGCCAATCAAGCTTGATGGCATTCGGAATATGACCGGTCTCATACAGCAGGACATCCTCGTCGCACTCGGCGATCCGGACGTTAGGGTCGTTCAGATGCTCCGCAACCCAATCGGTCTCCACGATGACTTCGGGATGAGCGTAGCCGGCGGCCATCGGCACTCCTCGTCTGATAGGCTTGTAGCAGCACGTTTCCGTGGCACGCTGCGATGATGACGCATTCGATCGACTTTGTCAACTTTCCAGTTAGCGAAATCGCCGGTCGGAACAGGGCGAAGCGAACCGACGTCTTTCTGGAGGAGGCAACCTATCCATGGACGAGATCCGCACGCAGGTGAGCGGACTGCAGCAGCACATCCACACGCTCCTGGAGCGTCTTTGACATCGCCGGCAAAGAGCGAGAGCTTGCCGAACTGGAGCGTCGGATGGCGGCAGACGGGTTTTGGACCAGCGAGCCGAACCCCCAAGCCGTCACCCGCCAGGCGAGCGAGCTTCGCGACACGATCGAACTGTGGCGGGGCATCGAGCGGGAGGCAGCCGACTTGGCGGAGCTGATCGCGCTCGCCATCGCCGAAGACGATGCCGCAACGGCCGCTGAGGTGGGCGCAGCGGCGGACGCGCTCGCGCAGCGCCTGCGCGGTCTCGAGCGCGAACTGATGCTGAGCGGCCCGCACGACCGGAAGGATGCGATCTTGTCGATCCACGCCGGGGCGGGCGGGACCGAATCCCAAGATTGGGCCGAGATGCTGCTCCGCATGTACCTCCGGTGGGCCGACGCCCATCGCTACAAGACGGAGATCCTCGACTACACCGCGGGCGAGGAAGCCGGGATCAAGAGCGTGACAGTGGCCGTCAGCGGCCCGAACGCCTACGGCTATCTCAAAAGCGAGCGCGGGGTCCACCGGCTGGTGCGCCTGTCACCCTTCGACGCCGCGCACCGCCGCCATACGTCGTTTGCGCTTGTCGAGGTAATGCCAAAGGTCGACGACACGGTCGAGATCGTTCTCAACGAGGACGACCTCGAAATTGAGTTCTACCGATCAAGCGGAGCAGGAGGCCAGAACGTTCAGAAAGTGTCGACGGCCGTGCGGATACGTCACCTCCCGACGGGGATTGTCGTCACCTGCCAGAACGAGCGGTCCCAGCTCCAGAACAAGGAGACAGCGCTCCGGATCCTGAAATCGCGCCTGCTCGAACTCGAGCTTGAGAAGCGGGAACAAGAGGCCGCCCGCCTCAAGGGGCAGCACGTTGCCGCCGGCTGGGGCAACCAAATCCGGAGCTATGTGCTCCACCCGTATACTTTGGTAAAGGACCTGCGAACCGGCTACGAAACGAGCGACGCGCTCGGCGTGCTTGACGGAGCGCTCGACCCGTTTATTGAGAGCTATCTGCAGTGGACCATCGGAGAGCAAGCGGCATGAGACGGCTCCTCGGATCAATCGGCATTGTGACTGGCATCGTCCTGCTGGTCTACATTGGCGCCGGGCCATGGACGCCGCCTCGCGCGCTCATTGGCGCACCTCCTGCCGTTGAGCAGCCGGCCGAACCGCGTCGTCCCTCTTCTCAGCCGAGCGAGATCCAACAAGCTCGGATCGGGGCAGCGCTCTGGACGGTCGGGCTGATCTCCGGGGCGATCGTCATCGGGTTCGTCGCTATCATCGTTGGCGCCTCGCTGTACCTCCGACGGCAGCGTGTCGCCAAGGAGCAGTAAATGGCTGCCACTTTCTCTCGCTTCGCGCCGCGCCTCTCGCTCGGGACGCGGCTGCTTCGTCCGCTGCTGGCGTTCGCCCTCGCGCTCGGCGTCTTTGCGCCGACGGCGCGCTCTGCAGGGGCGAGCGACGGCATCACCGTTCTCGAAGAGACCGTCCGGACAGAATGGCCGGACGCCGTTGTTTTTACCGTCAAGCTGTCGAGCGCATCTGAAATCACCCGCATCCGCATTGAGTACTGGTATACCTCGCATACGCGCGCCGGCGGAAATCCCACCTTCACGCCAGGGAAAGAGGTGACTGCCGAATTTCGGCTGCGGACGCGCGGTGCCCAGGATGTTCCTCCGGGCGCGCTCATTCACTATCGGTATGTCGTTGAGGACGCAGCAGGCACCACGCTCCGCACCGAGCCGAACCAGTACCGCTTCCTCGACACCCGCTCGCGCTGGCAAAGCGTGCAGGACGGGCTGATCACCGTCTTCTACAACGAACGGACCCAGCCACGGGCGCAGGCGATCCTGCAGTCGGCGGTGCGGACCGTCAACGCCCTGCGGGAGCAAGCGGGGGTGCAGCTTGCCGAGCCGCTGACAGTCGTCGCCTATCCTACCCCGGCCGACCTCGACTCCGCCTATCCGCCCCGCAGCCAGTCGTCGCGGGGCAGCCGCGCCGGCGTCTCGGTCTCTGGCTTCAATGTCGTGCTTGTCACCACCGAGGGCGACGCGATCGGCACGACGGCCCATGAAGTGACGCACGCGGTGGTTGAGGATACGATCGGCCCCGGCGCAATCAGCGGCTTCCCGATGTGGCTGAACGAAGGCCTTGCCACCTACTTTCAGCCCTCCCAAGGCGCCGAATGGAGCCAGTATCTGCAGCAGGCGATCCGGCTTGACCGCGTGATGCCCCTGCGCTTTCTGAAGGCGTATCCGGGCCGCGAAGAGGAATGGCTGCTCGTCTATGCGCAGGGGGTGAGCATGGTGCGCTACCTGCTCACCACCTATGGCGCGCAGAAGATGGGGGAGTTGCTGCGCGCCTACCGCGACGGCGACACCGACGAGCGCACCTTCGAGCGCGTCTACGGCAAAAGTCTCCTCGACCTTGAGAACGAATGGCGCGCCTCGATCGGCGTCAAGCCGCTCGACAGCACGACGGCGAGCCCCCCCATTAACCAGCCGCAGCCTCGGCCGACGCTGCCGCCCTTGGTGATCGACCAACCGGGAAGCCAGCCGGGAGCCCAGCCGACGCCCGGGCCGGCGACACGCCCTCAGGGAGCGGCGAGCCAGACCGGCCGACTGCAGGCCGCGCTGCCGCTCCTCCTTGTTGGGGGAGGCGTCTTTGCGCTCCTGCTCTTCGTGGCGCTTGGCGCGCTCGTCATCGCCCGCCGCAACTCCTTCTGAACCCGAGCGCGCCTCGGCAGCCTCCTAGAAGATCCCGAGCGCGATCTTGGCGTCTTCGCTCATCATCGTCTTCGGATCCCACGGAGGCGACCAGACGAGGTTGATGTTGACATTCTCGACCCCGGGAAGACTAGCGACTGCCGCGTATGCTTGAGTGCGGATCATGGGGCCCGCCGGGCACGCCGGCGTGGTCAAGGTCATGTCGACGTTGACGGTCTTTTCGTCCGGGATCTCGATGTTGTAGACGAGCCCGAGATTGATGATGTCCATGCCGATCTCCGGGTCGTAGACCTCGGAGAGCACCTCGCGAACCTGCTCTTCGGTCACCATCGTCTGCCACTCCAGAGTGTAGGGCGCCGACTGCCACCGCGCGCTCCCGCTTGCTGAGAGCGAGAGGTATGCCTGCGGGGAGCCGCTGTCGGTACGCCGCGCCGCGTAAGACCTTTTATTCAAGTGTAGCGCAGGGCGCTAGCGAGAATGGCCACTTAAGTCGGGACGATGCGAGTCAAGCTCCTCGAAGGGCGGTCCGCCCGTATAGTCGAACAATTCCCAGCCCACCACCTCAATATCTGCCCCCTCGGCCTTTGCGGCGAGGTCGGCGAAGCCGAGGGTAGCATTTTCGATCCCGAGGCGGGAAGCGAGCGCCCGGCAGCGGTCGACGGCAGGCATGCTCGGCGTTTCAAGGACGGCTCGAAGGTGGTCAGCGCGAACGCCTGGGATTGCGTACGGCAGCAGCCGCTCCGGCTGGCCCCGCAGCGCCTCCCGCTCCTCGGGAGCGGCTTCGCCAAAGAAATCCGGATCGCTCGCGTACTCGTCCTGCAGGGTGCCGTCTTCAAATAGGAGATAGAAAAAGACCTCGCCCTGCATCACCATCAGCGCGATTGCAGCGCAGCGGAGCGCTCCGCTCAGGCGAGCGGCAATCTCGGTCAGCCGGGCGAGGTCGCCCTCCGCTGCCTGACGGTCAAAGACGGTGACCCAGCCCAAAATTGGGGGAGAGATGAACGCCTCGCCATCATCAAGCAGGTCATAGACCGCTTCGTGGTCATCGGTACGAACGGAGACACTCGCGAACGTCTCGCTCACCGCTCCCCTTGGAGCCCGGCAACCAGTCCGGCGTACTTATCGAGCAGCGCTTGTGCTCCCTCCGATGAATTCGACTCGGCAATCACGTGAAAGAGCGGGCGGTCAGGGTCGGGAAGAATGAGCACCCATTCGCGCCCGAGGTCCACCTTGACCCCATCGACCTGATGGGTCTGGCGGTCGCGGAATTGCTCATTCAGCAGACGCATCACCCGTCCTTTCGCCTCCCACGGACAGCGTACCTGCCGGCGCATCAGGTAGAAGGGCGGGAACGAGCGGGCGAGGGTGGCCAATCGCCGGCGCGACCGTGAGAGGAGTTCGACGAGCTTGAGCACGGCATACAGGCCGTCCATCGCGGGGCTGAACGCCGGGAAGATCAGCCCCCCTTCGAGGTCGGCCACAAACGCGGGGGCATGCCGGACCGCCGCCGCCATTAGCGCCTGTTGGCTCACTTTCGTTCGGATCACCGTGCCGCCGTAGCGGTCGGCGAGGTCATCAAAGATCCGCGGCGCCGAGACAGGAACCGCGATCGTCGCGCCGGGATTTTGCTCGAGCACCATCGAGGCGACTAAGGCCGCAAGCAGGGCGCCGTCGATCACCTCTCCCGTGTCATCTACGACATAGATCTTCTCGCCGCCCGGCTCAAGACGGACGCCCATATTCGCCCGCAGCGCAGCCGTAATGGCCGCCAGCTGCCGCATCGCCTCATCAAACTCCTGCGGCGACCGCGCCAGCTTCGTCTCGTCGATGGATGCATTGAGGCTGACGACATTCAGCCCCAACTGGCTGAACAGGACCGGAAGAATGTTCGAGGCGGTAGCGTGCGCATAGTCGACGACGATTGTCGTTGCTTCGGCGGGGGGAGTAGAGAACAGGTCGAGCGAGCGCCGATATCCCTCAATATAGCGCTCAACGAGTTGCGGCGCCTCCATGATCCGCCCGATCTCATCGAGATACGTCCGGCGGAAATCCTCGCGGAAGAAGGTGTTTTCTATCTTCCGCTCGAACGCCTTGTCGATATCAAGGCCGTTGGCATCGAACAGTTTGATATCGACAATCCGGGTGTCATACGGCGAGAGCCGCACGTGGACGCCGCCGATCGCGTCGGTAACGCGGGTGATATACCGCACCACCGGGATCGGGACGCTCTTGACGTCGATGACATCGACTCCCGCCGAGGGGACGCCGGCGATGAGTGCCCGCTTGATCATCCGCGGCGTGTGATGGGGATCGCGGCTCATGATGACGGATGAGCCTTTCGGAAGCGTTGCGCCGTAGGCCGCCCCCAGCTTAGCAGCGAATTCGGGGGTGAGGTCGATATTGACCAAGCCGGAGATACCGTAGCGGCTGAACAGGTTCTTTCGCCCCTGCGACCCCCAAATGATGCTCGTGGAGACGGTTGCTCCCGCCTCAATCTCTTTATCGGGCCAGATCTTGACGCCCGGCTGGATGATCGCGCTCTCACCGACCACCGTGTTGTCGCCGATCACCGCCCCTTCGAAGATCATCGCCTTCGCTTTCAGCGTGACCTGTCGGCAGATGATCGCTCCGCGCACTTCTGCCCGCTCGCCGATGTAGGCGCCTCGCCAGATAATGCTCCGGTCGACTTGGGCGCCGACATCAACCACGGTGCCGGCGCGGATGACACTCGGCCCGTAAATAACCGCTCCGCTCTTGATCTGGCAGTCCGCGCCGATGTAGACAGGACCGCTAATCAGCGCATCCGGAGCAATATCGACATCCTCGCTTTCGAGGTAGACATCTGGCAGCTGTGGATGCTTGATCCCGATCGGCCCGACATTCACCCTACCGGCGAGCAGATCACCGGATGCTCGATGATATTCCGGGATGTTGCCGATATCGCACCAATACCCGCTAGAGACATAGCCGAAGAGCGGTCGCCCCTCGGCCAACATACGAGGGAAAACTTCTGCGCTAAAGTCGACCGGGCGGTTGGGCGGAATGAACTCAAAGATTGAGGGTTCGAGGACGTAAATTCCCGTGTTGACCGTGTCGGAAAAGACCTCGCCCCAGCTAGGCTTCTCTAGAAATTGACGAATTGCTCCGCTCTCATTAATGATGACCACGCCGTATTCAAGCGGATTCGGCACGTTGTAGAGAGTGAGCGTCGCTTCAGCGCGCTTCTCGCGATGATAGGCGATAATCTTGCCGATATCGAAATCGGTAAGCGCATCGCCGCTGATAACGAGAAACGTTTCTGTCAGCTGATCGCGGGCAAGGCCGACCGATCCCGCTGTACCGAGCGGCGCTTCTTCAATGCTATACGTAATCTGCAGGCCAAGGCCACTGCCATCGCCGAAATAATCCTGGATCTGCTCTGCCAGATACTGCAGCGTCACGATCACCTCGGTGATGCCATGCCGCTTGAGCAGGAGCAAAATATGTTCGATGCAGGGGCGGTTAACCACCTGCACCATCGGCTTTGGTCGACCGATCGTAAGCGGGCGAAGACGGGAGCCTTCCCCCCCGGCCATGACGACGGCTTTCATAGCGTCACTCTCCGTTGCCTCCACAGCATTGTACGGGATGTGTCGCCCTCCGCGGATTTGCCGCCCCCGGCATCAGGCTGATACCCTTGTCGAGCCATGGAGAGTGATGAGCTGATTGACCGGCTTACAGCAGCATTCGAGGCGGCCGGGCGACGGCTCTATCTCGTCGGCGGGTCAGTGCGGGACCGGCTGCTTGGTCGTCCGAGCCCCGACCTCGACTTCACGACCGATGCCCCTCCGGACGAGGTCCAGCGTATTGCTCGAACCGTTCGGCCCGACGCGATCTTTGGGGTTGGGGCAAAGTTCGGCACGATCGGTCTCGCCTTCGGCGAGCGGCTGGTTGAAATTACCACCTTCCGCTCCGAGGTGTACCAGCCGCGTTCCCGTCATCCCCAGGTGACGTTTGGGACCTCGCTCGAAGGCGACCTTGCCCGGCGCGATTTCACCATCAATGCGATGGCGTGCCGCGGTGTGCCCCAACGAGAGGAGGAGGTGATCGACCCCTTCGGTGGGCTCGCCGACTTGCGCGCCGGCATCATCCGAGCGGTCGGCAACCCCGCCGAGCGGTTTGATGAAGACCCGCTGCGGATGCTGCGGGCAGTTCGGCTCGCAGCTCAGCTCGGCTTTCGGATCGAGCAGGGAACCGAACAAGCAATCCGCCGCTCCGCACCGGCTCTTGCTGATATCTCGAAGGAGCGGATTGGCGCCGAGTTTACCAAGATCCTCGTCGCTCCTCACCCCGCCCACGGGATCCGGCTGTGCGTCGAGTTGGGGCTGATGGTGAACATCATCCCCGAGCTTCTCGAAATGCTGCAGATGCCGCCCGTCAAAGGGTACAAAGACGTCTTTCGGCATACCCTTCTCGTCGTCGAGCGGATCCCCCCCGAGCCGCTCCTCCGCTGGTCAGCGCTGCTGCACGACATCGCCAAGCCGCGCACGATGAGCTGGGAGCACGGCGCCGTCCATTTTCGCGGCCATGAGCGCGTCGGTGAGGAGATGGCGACGGAAATCCTCCGCCGGCTGCGCCTCGATGCGGACTTCATCCGCGCAGTGGCAAAAGTGGTGCGTCTTCATGTCCGTGCCAACAGCTATTCCAGCGATTGGACCGACTCCGCGCTTCGCCGCTTCATCCGCGAAGCAGGAGAAGAGCTCCCGGCGCTCATCGCCCTCTGCCGCGCCGACGTGACCAGCGCTCGTCCGGCGCGGGTGGAGGCAGCCCGCGCGCGCGCCGATGAGCTGGAAGCTCGGGTCGCTGAACTGATGGCGCGCGAGGATGTGGCCAAGCTCGACAGCCCGCTCGATGGGAATGAACTGATGGCGATCTTCGGGCGCGGACCGGGCCGCTGGATCGGGGAAGTGAAGCGCTACTTGCTTGAACTGGTGCTGGACGGCACCCTCGCGCCGGACGATAAGACGCGGGCGGAAGAGCTCGCGCGCGCCTTCCTCGCCGAGCGAGACCCCGCGGCCGCCGGCGCGCCCGAGTCTGTGCCCTCATGAGCGGCGCCCCGCCCACTAAACTGCTGCTTGAACCGGTGCGGCCTGCCGTCGGCGAGGGACAAAGGCGACGTCACCCCCTCGTGCGTACTGGATGCTGCTGCGGCGCGCCCAGTCGGTGTGCTTGGCGCGCCCCCGGCTCTGCTTCTCGGGACCGTCGGGCCCGGCGGCAGCAGCGCTGCGCAGGCTTCGGCGTTTCCGCGAGCAGTTCCCAGCCGTCGCCTCCCAGCCTGGCTGGCAGAGGAGCCGGCAGCAGCCGACAAGCGGAACGCGCCGGCAGGCCGCTTCATCGCGCGGGCGACTTCACCAGGCTCGAGGAGTGAGAGGAGAGCCGATGAGTAGCAACTGGTTGTTGCTCGCCGAGGGCGCAAGCGCAAGAGCTGCGATGCTCGACGCCTTCTTTGCTGCTGTCGCTCGGGGAGACGCTGAGGAAGCCTACGCTCGCATGTCGTCAGTCTTCCGCATGCTGTTTACGCTGCTCGCCTTCCGCTCCTACCTCGAGCAGGACCGATCGCTCGCCGGATATGTCTGTCTCGAGGTGCTCGAAGAACGGCTGGAGCGGCAGCCAAGCGACCTCGCCCTTCTCGACTTAGCGAGCTTCGGCGACACTGTTCCCGAGGACAATCGGGAAACGGAGCGGCTGATCGAAGAGTACCTCGCCTCTCCCCATGTTGCGGTTCAGGGGATGGTCGTGTTTGCGGACGGGCGGCGGGAGCGCTTCCAAGCGGCGATGCTGCTCGAAGGAACCGGCTGGCGCATCAAAGGGTTTCAGTTTGATTAAAGAAAAAGCCCCCGGCAGTGACCTATTCTCCCACCCGGTTGCCCGGGCAGTACCGTCGGCGCTGGAGCGTTTCACGACCGTGTTCGGCATGGGAACGGGTGGGTCCACTCCGCCATCGACCACCGAGAACTGATGTCTGTTTGCAGTTGAGCGTGGGTGGTGAGGCGACGCATCGAGCGACGCACTTGCTACCCTGAAGGGGAGGAGGGGCCTCGGCCATTAGTGCGGCTTCGCTCCAACCGTTACCGGCTGTCCACGTGCCGT